>JAGVZX010000013.1 GCA_018302185.1 Candidatus Woesearchaeota archaeon | reverse complement strand
GTACAAAGATAAGAAAATTGATCCGCGAAAACAAGAGATGGCAGCATCTGGTTCCGAAAAGCATTGCTAAAGAGATAAAAAAAAATATAAAATTAAAGTTGCATAAGTTTTAATATTTTACCTCGGGCAATATTCTCTAAGCCTTCCCCATAACTCACCGAGATCTAATCTCTCAACTAAAACATCTCTTCTTTTAATTCCTGCATCCCTCAGCTTTTGTCTATCTAACTGCGATTTCGGCAATGCAGAGATAATCAGAATAGGTGTTTCGGTATTATCTTTACGGATTTGCTCGAGAGTAGCATATGCGTCAGCTTTAGCAGTAAGATAGAATACAATCAGATCTTGTCCATATTTTGAACCTCCAAAATATACTCTCGTAGTTGGTTCAGATCCTTTCTCTTTTGGCATATAATAGGCAGAAATCAAATCTTCTATCCATAATCTATGAGATTTGCTATGATCTATCATCAAGATATTATATATTCCTGGTATTTTCCTCTCATCAGCTAAAACTCTAGCATTACTCCTTACACTAGTTCCAACCTCCTCCTCTAAGCCCATTCACTAGAAGAATAGCTATAAGAATATAAATCTTATTTAAGGCAATACCTCTGAAGAACATCTGCTACAATTGCTTCATACTTCTCTAAATACATCTGTTTTCTGATTATATCTTGCTCCATTAGACCTAATGCCCTTAGTTCAGATTTTTCTTTATCGTTACGGTCACATCCAGTAGTTGCAACAGCTTGTGTTCTTGCATACCTGGAATATGCAGCATTTCTCCTAAGCTCTCTTAAAAACTCAATTCCGGTCATACCAGGCATATCTATATCAGTAAAAATCAGATCTATCTCTTGATCAGCAGGAAGTCCAGCAAGTTGGCGTAAAGCATCTTGCCCACAGGTTGCTTTATAAAAGACAACTCTTTCATGACCCTCATAATATGCGTTGATAGAATGCTCGAGAAAGGTAATATCATCAGAATTATCATCAACCATAAATATCCTGTAAGTTCTCTTTTTCTGAGCTGGAGATGGTTGGCTAGATACACCAGATACGCCTTCCGCTACCTCAGCCCCTGTAGTTTGTAATCTCTGTTCTAAGCCCATAAGTACCTAGAAACAGCGACAATTATAAAAAGTTATCGACGATAAACCCAGAAAATTACAATCCAAGCATCTTATCTATGTTCTCTGCAACTTTCTTGAGATCATCCATCGTCCTTGCAATGTCTGTCCTTAATTCATCAACAAGCTCTTCAAGATTATCCACTCTCAAAAGATACCTGTTGCGCTCGTTTACGACCAATCCGGCAGCCATCAGCTTATTTACATGATGGATAACTGTTCCTCTACTGAGCTGCAATTTATCAGCAATCTCATCGCTTGTAAGATATTGCTTTGCCCTAGTGCTTTTCAGCAGCTCAATAAATATCCTGAACATGCTCTTATCCTTGTCGCGCATATTAAAAAGCCCGATAGAATTCCCAAACCATTGGAGCTCATCATTCACATTTTTAGCTGGCCGCCTTATCTTTACAATAGTTATTCTTTGTGTGATGATGACCATAATCAAGCATAAAGTAATCCTATTATTTAAACCTTTTGAAGATTTGGGAGAAACCTTTATATACAAGTTATACTTTACTTAGTTCTAGTTGAGCTTAAATCAACGAAATATATGTCAACCAAACAGGGCATTTATAAATAATCACTAAAACAATCAAACACTAATAATTGCCAACAAAAACAATGAAATGCCAAAAATCGTTAGGCACTAGACAAATAGAGGGGGATTACAATGACGAAACAGCAAAAAGAGAATACTGCACAGAAAAACGAAGAACAAAAAGAACCTCATCAACAGAAAACAGATTTTAATCCGAAAGCAGATCAGCAACAACAGCATAAGCAACAAACAACTCCTGCACATAATACTCAACCTGAAACTAAAACACCGCTTGATGAATGCAAAAAGCATCTTGATGAGACAACAGCATTGCTTCAGCGAGTACAGGCAGATTTTGAAAATTATAAAAAACGATGCCATAAAGATTATGAAACGATCACAAAGAACGCAAATAAGCAGCTAATCGCAAATTTGCTCCCCATACTCGACAGCTTTCAGTTTGCATTAAAAAGTACAACCAATCAAGAGAATTTCATCAAAGGCATTGAATTGATTTACAGTCAATTTTACTCTGCGCTCGAAACTCAAGGAGTGAGAAAGATAGAAGCAGTAGGAAAAAAGTTTGATCCTTACAAACATGAAGTTTTGCTGCAGGAAAAATCAGAGAAAGGTGAGGATATAATACTTGAAGAATTGCAAGCAGGATATATGTTAGGTGATGTAGTATTAAGATATTCAAAAGTCAAGGTTGCGACTAAATGAAAAATAAAAAAGATGCAGCATCTAAAAATATAATTAAAAAAATAAGCCTCAATAATAAAGATTCCGGTGAAGAAAAAATCAGGATAAAAAAAGACCTGCCATTAAAAGAGATATTAAAGCGTGCTCCACCATGCATGTGCGAGGCATGCAACAACGGATGCAAATTCGGCTCAGGCGCATTAGTCGTTAATGAGCAGCTAAAATTAAATGACCTCAAAAATATTGCAAAGCACTTAAAAATTAGTGAAGAAGACCTCAAAAAAAATTACTTGGAAGAAATTGAACGCTTTAACACAAAAATATTCCGCCCAAAACTACTGAGGAAAAGAAACGCAGAAGGAAAAGAGCTTCCGTTTGGAAGATGCATATTTTACGATGACAAAAATGGTTGCAAGATCCATGAGGTCAAGCCTGTTGAATGCAAAATCTCGATGGGATGCAAGGAGTACAGCGAGCAGTTAAGCCAATGGTTCATGCTGAATTTTTTTGTTAACAGCAAAGATCCAGAGTCAATACGGCAATTTAATGCTTACCTGAAAGCAGGCGGCAAGACACTTGCAGACGGAAAATTAAGTGACATCATCCCAGACAAGAAATTGCTTGCAAAAATACTGGATTATGAGATACTAAGCTGAGCTACCATGGAACAAAAAAAAGATTTTGACGATAGATATGTTGCATATACAAAAGACGGAAAACACAGGTCTGTAAAGGCAACAACAGGCGCAATCATAGAGAAAGACAACAAGATCTTGCTCACAAAAAGAAACATCGAGCCATTCAAAGGAGACTGGTGCCTTCCAGGAGGGCATATAGAATATTTTGAGCATGCAAAAGATGCGATCATAAGGGAAGTAAAGGAGGAGACAGGATTGGATTTTGACGGCAATTTTACCGGATATATTGATGAGATCATTCCTGAAATAAGCTGGCACGCAGAATTGCTTATTTTTAGGGGAATTGCAGCAGGCAAAGAGAAAAAAGAGGATGTTGAAGTGCAGGAGATGAGATGGTTTAGCAAAGAAGATGCATTAAAGCAAAAGCTTGCGTTCAAGCATTTGGATGCGATAAAGAGATATGCATGATGAAGAGAAGATAACAAAAAAAGAGTGAAATATCAAAATAAGAGAGATAATCTATCAAAAAACGGTGGTGAAATGATGCAGACACAAGATAACAGGCAGCAAAGGTCATTGTTAAATGCTGAAACTATTTTGAAGTATTTTATAACAGACAAAAGCGAGATCGAGACAAATATTTTGGCTGGAAGCGGCAACGGAATCAAGCTTACGACGACAGATTACTCATTATATGAAGCGCTTGGAAGCGTCATGGAGAATGATGCATTCAACTGGCGAAAAGTCGTGAAGTTTTTAGAAGCTGTACAAATAATAAGTTTTGAGAATGTGACAGGCGGCAAAAAACCGATACTCACTCAAAAAAGAGTTGAAGATATCAGAAATACAATTTTGAAGAAATAAAAATAGGCAAAATAAACAAAACAAGCAAAGATAAAAAATAGTATTGTTAAAAAAGAAGAATTAGATAACAAAGATAAAAATAGAGAATAAAAATAAAACATGGAGGGCTCGTAAATTAGCTAACTGAAAGAGTTGCGGTATCGAATGAAATGAGATACCTCGATGGTTTGGTTAAGCTTTTGCGAAGCAAAAGGTTATGACAACAAAAAGCGAAAAAATAATTGGAATCGATTTAGGAACAAGCAACTCTGCAGCATCTGTGTTGCAGGCAGGAAAGCCAGTCATTGTACCAAGCGCAGAAGGAACTAGTGTCTATGGAAAAGCATTCCCAAGCATAGTGGCATTCACAAAAGATGGCCAGATGTTGGTAGGAGAGCCTGCAAGAAGACAAGCAGCAACAAATCCAGACAGGACAATATTTGCAGCAAAAAGAAAGATGGGCACCAGTCACACCTATAAGATCAACAACAAAGAATATACACCTCAGCAGATAAGTGCATTTATCCTGCAGAAGATAAGGCATGACGCAGAGGAATTTTTAGGAGAAAAGATCTCAAAAGCAGTTATTACAGTACCTGCATATTTCGATGATAATCAAAGGCAGGCAACTAAAGATGCAGGTACCATTGCAGGCTTAGAAGTAGTCAGGATTGTCAATGAACCAACCGCTGCATCGCTTGCATATGGATTAGATAAAACAGACAAAGACCTTAAGATTTTGGTTTTTGATTTAGGCGGGGGCACATTAGATGTAACCATAATGGAATTTGGCGACGGTGTTTTTGAGGTAAAATCAACTTCAGGAGACACACAATTAGGCGGCACAGATATGGACAAAGCATTGATAGATCATCTTGTTAAAGAGTTCAAGAAAGAATCTGGCATTGATATATCAAAAGATAGTATGGCAATGCAAAGATTGAATGAAGCAGCTGAAAAAGCAAAGATAGAGCTTTCAAACACTCTTGAAACAGACCTAAACCTGCCATTTATCACACAGACACCTGAAGGACCTAAGCATCTTGTCATGAAATTAACTCGCGCAAAATTAGAGCAATTAGTTGAGCCGATCATAAAAAGATGCAAGCATCCATTGGAACAAGCTATCAAAGATGCAAAGCTTAGCTTGAATGATGTTGGTAAAGTGATATTAGTCGGCGCAGCTATCCAGGCAGGAGTTCTTGCAGGAGAAGTAAAAGATATTCTTTTGCTTGATGTTACTCCATTAACACTTGGAATTGAGACTCTAGGCGGAGTGATGACTTCTCTTATTACTAGAAACACAACTATCCCAAGCAAAAAAAGCCAAACATTCAGCACAGCAGCAGACAATCAGTCAGCTGTTACAATAAATGTTTTACAAGGGGAAAGACCGATGGCAGTTGACAACAAATCTCTTGGAAGATTTGATCTTGTTGGTATACCACCTGCACCTAGAGGAGTGCCACAGATAGAAGTTTCATTTGATATTGATGCAAATGGAATCGTGCATGTAACTGCCAAAGATATTGGAACAGGGAAAGAGCAGAGCATCAGGATTACTGCAACGCAAAAATTAAGCGAAGAAGAGATCGAAAAGATGAGAAAGGAAGCTGAATCTCATGCAGACGAAGACAAGAAACGTAAAGAAGAAATTGAGACGATCAATGAAGCAGATAATCTTGTCTACAGCACAAAGAAACTTTTCAAAGACTTTGAAGGCAAGGTTGATAACAAAGAGCTTGAGACAGTCAAAGGTAAGGTAATGGAACTGGAAGAGCTGCTTAAGTTAGAGAAAAAAGACACTGATGCGATCAAAAAGAAACTTGGTGAAGTCACTGAGCTTGTGCAAAAACTTTCAACAGAGCTTTACCAGAAGGCAGCAGCAGAGCAATCTAAGAAACAGCAAGACGGTTGGCGAACTAAAGCAGGTAAAACAGGAAAAGGAAATAAAGGAAAAGCAAAAGATAGTGATGACAACAGCGAAGACAATAGCAGCAATGATGGTAATGACGAGAACGTTGTAGATGCTGACTATAAGGTCAAGGATGAGAAGTGAGTATGGCTAAACGTAAGACTACTCCTAAAAAGAGTATAGATTATGTATTTATTGTTTTTTTATTTTGGCTTTTAGGGACTATAGCATTTTATCTAAAATATATTGATCTTAAAGTGAAATTTATCTTAGATGCAGTTCTAATTGTATTTATACTAAGTAAGAAAATTATGTCTGTTTTCAAATTTAATTTAATGACCTATTTTAAAAAAACAAAAAGAAGTAAAACAAACGACCTAAAGCATGGTGAGTTAATTATAATTTCGTTAACATTTTTAGCTACAGTTGCAATACAATTAATAAATACACATTATACAAATACACTTAGTGGAATTTCCTATGGATTAGTTCTTATGTATATCGGTTTATTCATATGGTTATTAATTATAATTATGCTAATCTTAGGAAAGATGAAACTATCTTCTTCATTATATTGGAGTATATTAATATTTTTTTTTATTTTTGAACTTGTTTTAATAATTAGTTTAATCTCCGCAGCACCAAAAGCACATGTATCTGGAAGATTTGAATGCCCCCTGCATATCCAAAATGAGACGATAGACTTTTCGTATATCAATAAAGGTAAAATTGAAACAGAATTAGTAATAACTATTAATTCCTCTATCCCTAATTTAACATTCATAGTTGATGATCGGGGAACTAGCGGGAATATAATTAACACTTATGTTGAATCATCTGTTGATGTATGGGAACAGTCTGCTAATTTCAGAATCTCTGATAAACTCCTGTTGAAATCTAATTATCTTATTATTTCAACAGAATTTAGGTGTAAGAATAAATTTGATTGTAAAACTATAAGAGATAATAGAAAAGATACAATCTGCAAATATCATTGTGATAAAGAAGCAAATTGCATTAAGGTGAAAAATTAGGTATACCTAGTTATCATCCGCAACACTTAAATACTTAATCCCCTCTAAGGGTACTAAAATGGGACTGCCGAGCAAGGAAGATAATGTGCTGGAGCTGTTTTTCAATGAAAGCAGCAAGCACTGGCATTTTGAGGAGATTGTAAAGAAGAGCAAGCTTTCAAGGGACAAAGTAAATAAATGGCTGAAGAAATTCCTGGATGAAGGCATAATTACAAAGGCAGAAGAGACAGGAAAACTGCCTTATTACCTCAGCAACTTTTCACAGCCGTCTTACAAGAACAGAAAAAAACTTTATGCCTTAAATTTATTTTACAGGAAAGGATTGCTTAACCATCTTACTGCATTAGATAAGGCGCAGACCGTTATCTTGTTCGGAAGCTTTGCAAGAGCAGACTGGAATACTGAAAGCGACATAGATATATTTATTTACGGCAAAGATGATGAGTTTGAGCAGAGAAAATATGAAAGGCTGCTGAAAAGAGAGATACAGACATTTACCTGCAAAGATAAAAAAGATCTGTCTAAATTTAGAGAAGGAGTTTTAAAAAATATATTGAATGGATATATAGTAAAAGGCAACATGGATTTTATACTAACAGATAAACTAAAAAATATTTAAAAGAAACATTTAAGAATCATACAAAAAAACAACTTAAAATGTCAGAAAAAGACTACTACAAGATCCTTGGCGTAGAGAAGAACGCATCAAAGGAAGAGATAAAGAAAGCTTACAAGCGAATGGCTAAGCAATGCAAGCAATGCCATCCTGATCTTAATAAGCATTACCCTAAAGCTACTGAAAAATTCAAGGAGATAAATGAGGCTGCATCTGTTTTAGGCGATGACCAAAAAAGAGAGCAGTATAACCAATATGGAACAACTGCAGAGTCATTTGGCGGCCAAGGATTTAGTAATTCAGATTTCTCTGAGTTTATGTCCAGCACGAATTTTGATGATATATTTGACCAGATATTAGGTGGCGGAAATTTTGGGTTTGGCGGCAGAGGAGGCAGGAGAGGTTCCAGAGAATCATCCAGCAGAGGCTCAGACTTAAGATATGATCTAGAAATTACATTAGAAGATGTTGCACATGGGATTACAAAAACATTAAGCATACCTAAATTGGATACTTGCGAAGAATGTGACGGTTCTGGCGCAAAATCTTCTTCAGATGTTGAAAAATGCTCTGTGTGCAATGGCACTGGAGTTGAAAGGCATACCAGAAGAACAGCATTTGGATTGTTTCAGTCAACTACAACATGCAGCAGATGCCGCGGTCAAGGCGAAGTCATAAAACATCCATGTTCAGAATGCGATGGCACAGGAAGAGTAGAGAACACTAGAAAATTGGAAGTCAAGATTCCTGCAGGAGTTGACACTGGCACTAATTTAAGAGTTTCTCAGGAAGGAGAAGCAGGATTAAGAGGCGGCGGAAAAGGAGATCTGTATGTAGTGATTCATGTCAAAAAGCATGATGTGTTCAGGAGAGAAGGAAATGACCTCTATGTTGATGCCCCTATCCCATTTACAGTTGCTGCATTAGGAGGAGAGATTGAGGTTCCTACTCTCGAGGGCAAAGCAACATTAAAAATTCCTTCTGGCACACAGCCAGGCACAATATTCAGGATGAAAGGAAAAGGCATCCCTAACTTACAAGGCTACGGCACAGGAAATGAAAATGTCCATGTGACTGTGGAAGTGCCGGAGAAATTAACAACCAAACAAAAAGAGCTTTTGGAAGAGCTTAACAAAACTTTTTCTGAGAAGAAAGGCGGATTCTTTAGACGGATATTTGAATGATAAATTAGAGGAATAATCTAATTGCCGGTAACAATAAGCTTATTATCACAAACAAGAGATTTTCTTTTAACACGATTAGATATAGCTTATTCTTGTTTTGCAACTTATTTTTATAATAGGGCTTGATTTTCTTAACATCCTTGTACTTCTCGTTATAGAATAATATACCTATCCTGGTAAAATAAATAAACCCTATGCTTGCAGTCAAGATAAATGCAGTTAGGTTATAACTAGAGATAAAAAGCAGCAGCGCAGAAACAATCTGTCTTGTCTTGTGATAATTATAACCAAGATATTTGGCAAAGAACGCAATGAACTTCTTAAACTGAATAAGCTCTTCTTCGGCAATCCTTGCAATTAAGATGCCAAGAGGCAAGCCTAGAAACACGACAGATGAAGTCAGTAAGTGATTAAATAACGGAATTGCCATGATTAGCCTCTTTTATAACTTATATACACCTATAACTTGTGTACTCCTGCTAGATATTAAAAGTAATCTATCTAATATCTCCACTCGCTGTGCCCAAACGCAATAAGCATATCTATGTGCTTATCCAACCAAACTGGAAAATCACATGCGCCAAAACAGCTACCAAGATAAATAATAACTTTTGCATTAGTGTTCTTCTCAATAAATTCCTGCAATTCATTTGCTCTCTGCTTTAGTCCGTCAGGTAACTGGACACAAATAGTTTTAGGCTCTGGCTTTGTTTCCTTGATCTTTTCCAATACTTTGCTTAATTCTAGGTCATAGTCCATGGTAATAGCAAGAAATCAGAGTTGATTTATTAATTTAACTTAGAAATTCAGATTATGCTGCATTATCTTTTATGCCATACTGCTGGATCTTGTTGTGCAATGAATCTATCAACTGTACACCAAGAGGCTCTAATTCTCTTTTCACTGCATCATACGCAGGCTTATATCTTCCCTGAGTTATTCCAACTTGTGCTACAAATAAAAAATATTTAGCGATCTTCGCGCCTTGTCTCAGATAGTCAGCAAATGTCCTGCCTTTGGATTCCAGCAAGACATCAGTTAGTTCAGGAGTCAGGTTAGAAAGGATATCAAATGCTCTTGCAGCACTTGCAATATCCTGCAATGCACGCCTGTATTCTTTCATGCTACCTCTATATCTTTTTGCTGCGTATTCAAGCATCTCATCAGGTGCCATCATTCCCATAGTCGTAAGGACAACTTCTGACTGATTAACAATATCATACAGCTCTCCGAGGGGTTTTCCCTTAAATCCTTCATCTTCATTAGCTAAAACATCATCAAGTGGAATAAAATTCACTATGTCCTTTTTTACAAAATCATCTATATAAACTATCTTGCCTCCTTGATCTCTGACCCTTCCACTAGTGCCATGCTCTGACCAGATTGATTTAGGATGCTGTTTTTTGCTCATTTTTTACCTCAAAACCTATCCAGGTCAATAGTTCTTTATATGTTTATTCCTCATCAAGCATCAGCATATCCATCTCAAAGTCTGTCAGATTTCCGTTGCCGATCATCTTAGCAAAGCTCTTCTTGTCATGCTTTGCTTCTTTTATTTCATCAAGAATATTGAAATCTTCATCTTTTGCTGGCATTTTGCATCACTTGTTCCATCATTTTTTATCTTTATCATTTAAAAGGTTATAACTGGATAAACATAAGAGCCACTATTTAAACTTTTCTATTTTTTAACCACTAAGAAGTAATAAAGAAGTCTTAAAAGAATAGTTGATAAGCTTTGATAATCCATCATCTTATTATCTCTTCCATCGCCCTAGATTCAAGCACTTTTCTAGCGATTTTGATAAAATCCATCTCTTTTTCTCTAGGGATCAATGCCCCCATAACATGCCTATGGCCTAAAATCTCTCCATTAATCTGCTCAGTAATCTCTTTTAAAATTCGATCTAATTTTGGAGCAGATTCTTTGTCTTGACCAAGATAACGCAAGGAAACTTTCACATTAAAATTATTTTCAACTGCCAACCCTAACACCAGAGTATTTGCCTGAACTTCTCCAGATATAGAGATGATCTCGATGGCCTTGCCAAGCAGATTTGCATTAAAATCCCTAATTGAGGTAAGATTGACAATAAAATAGCCATTTCCTTTCATCACATTTGGTGAATCTTTGTTTTTAACATACCAGGATAATGCAGCCAAAAGCTTATTTCTGTATTCAACACTGCATTTCTTTGCAAGCGATGCGAGATTAGAGGTAGCATTATCACCTACACTAACCATATTGTTTAAACTGCCTAGACCAATAAAAAGCCGTAATCCAAGTTGCGCATTCCCCATTCTTCCGCATGCCTTGATGATTGCAGAAATCTCTCTTAGATTATTGCCAAATAAAGCAAAATTAGAAGTCAGATGATAATTATCTCCATAAAGATTGCTAATAAAAGATTTATCCATAAACTTATTTTGCAATGCAGCTTTTATTTTACTGATATCCTCTTCTGCCAGATGTGCGCAAACTTTCCATGAGTTGTCATGCTTTGGATTGATACCTAATCCAGCTAAAAAATTAAATGATTCAGCTTCGCTTCCTGTGATACCTGGCAGAACTTGGCTTATTGAGTATTCAAGCATCTTGTGGACAGGCTGATTCATGTCAGTGATAATTGTTAATCCTTGAGATTTAGTTATACTGTTTTTTTCAATTGCATTGTCAAGTAGAATCTTATTGATGCCTGTAAATCCCCCTGAATCTTGGCAGTCACCAATTGCTCCAATTAATGTCAGAACACCAAGAGAGTTAATTACAGCTTCATCCATTGACCCATAATTTATTTTTGCGCACAATAAATATACCATTCCAGCAGATGATATTTCTTTGCTGCCATCTATGCCAACGAGATAAGGATTCACCTGCACAATATTTCCTGCACTAGCTGCATCACCTGCCTCATTCTCAACTACAACCTGTTTATCAGCATAGCAATGGTCAATCACAAGAATTTTTTTATTCGGTAACTTTTTTTCTAGTCCTGAGAGGTTTGCAGAGCCTAGATCAAGAAAGAGGTAATAATTATAATGTTCTGCACCAACCTTTTGCAAAAACTCCTGCCTAAGATCATGTACAAAGCTAACAACAAATTTTCTTTTTTCAGCAAGCAAAAATCTGCTGAATATTCCGCATGATGCTATCCCATCTGCATCCAGATGAGCGATTATCCTAATGACTTTATCAGCTTCAATGCTTTTGTAAAATGAAGCTGCTTTTTCTAGCAATTCCTGAAAATAGACGTGGTTATCCAACTTACCCCCTCTTTAAAAAATAAATACTTATAAAAAATTGAGTTAATTTGATAAGATAAAATAATAAGATAAAAAAAGAAATAAAAAACTTTACTGGACGTAAAGCTTAACTTTGTCAGCATCATACTTCCATTCTTCAGATAATCTAGCAGTCTCTTTATAATACTTGACTAGCCTTTTTATCTTGGATTCTGTCAGATTTAAGCCGCGCCTTGCTGGCTGGTCGTGCTTGTTTTTTTCCAGGTGCTTTCTTATCTGCACATCTCTTCTGATCAATGCCATCAGATCTTCTGGAAGCTCTTTAAGCAGGCTTTTTTCAGCTAAAACTTTGCTGACTTTTCTGCCTATAGCTGCCCTTACACTTGGGATGCCGTAAGTATCTCTTAAATGCAAGCCGATCTGGCTAGGGGATTGCCCTTCTTTTGCAAGCTTTAAGATCAAAAGCTCAATCTCTTTCTCTCCATACCTTACCCATGCCTTTTGAGTGATCTTGCTTGGCTTTGTACTTTGACTTCTTCCTCTTGCTCTTGAATGCATCTTTGCCATAACCTTTTACTGCGTAAAAGCTTAACCAAACCATCGTAATGTCTCACTTCGTTCGACATTACAACTCATTGCCTAACTTTTTGCGAGCCCTCCGTTTTGTTTTTATTTTTATTATTAATCTGTTGAAATTCACTGAAAGAACAAAGAACGAATTTACAATAAAATGGATTGCATGATTGAAATCACACAATTCAGTCTTCTTTGTTTTCCAGCATAAGCAAGTAAACTTTAGCTTCGCTAAAGTTTAATCAAACCATCGTAATGTCTCGCTTAGCTCGACATTACAACTCTTTCTGACTAAACCATTTACCGGCTTATCTCTCAAACATTAGGTAAAAAAGAGGCGTTATTTAAATACTTTTTTATTATAAATAAAAAAGTAAGGAATGTAGTGACATTAGTTTTTTGTTTATTGACGGTTGTTGCAACTACAGCTTCTTCAGATACTTTTTCTTCATCTCATAAGATATTATGACAGGCAGATAGTAAGTTATATTTGCTGCCATTATGCCGATAAATATTCCCCAAGTTAGACTGCCTAATAATATCGGAAAGATATAGAGTATAAATGGTCTGATAAGAAAGCTATCCAAATACTCGGCAGGTCCAAACTCCACGATCAAACCGATGAAAGTTTTTAGATAAATCTGCAGCGTAATTTTGCCGTGCAGTTTTTTCTTGGCTTTGATGTCTTTAAACACGATTGCACCATAAAAACCTACATTGCTCATCCAGGTTGCAGCCAATGCTGTAACAATTGGATTATGCAATAAGATATCTATGAAAAATGCTGCAATCATGGCAAATGCTATCGATATCAATTCAGCGATCAAGTATCTGTTCAGCCATTCTTTGAGTTTGGATTTCATTGAGATAAGAGAGATAAAAAATATGGACTGGGCGGGAAATTCATAGACACAACAATTGCTGCATCTTATTTTGAACCCGCAGCCTCTAGGGTTAGTTTGCAACTGCAACCTAATCACCCAAGCCAAGGGTGTATGATACCGGATTTCACCACCAGCCCATATAAATCAAAATAAAGCTCGAAGTTATATAAATATGTTGTTGGAAAAAATTATTCCGCAATAAAATGATAACAATTGATGAAAAGAAAAAACCTAATGAATAAAAAAGAAAACATATAAAAGATACTCCAGATTATCCAAGCACCCTGTACAGCTTATCCTTAGCAAGCTTGATGTCGCCGTCCTGCACTGTCTTTCTGCCTGAATGCTTTGCGATATCATTAGATACCCTGCCTATATCCTGAGAGATCTTCTCCATGACTTCAGCAAATGCATCTGCTGCATCCTGAGAGACCCTTTTAGCGCCTGCATTCATCAGTAATCTTGCTGCCACAGCTTTCGGTATTGTCGATGTATTTCGTTGCATGATTTTAACCTCCTACGATATTAAACAACAAGAAAGCAGCCATGTTATTTAAAGATTTCTTTAATCAAGTGATTAATTCCTGCTCGCATCTTTTGCAGGTGAACTTGGTACATAAGAGGGTACTGGAATTACCCTCACCAAATCACCTAACCCACGTGCTTCGAGATGTTTTTGTAATTGTCCAGAATGTGTTTTTCCTATTATAACAGGCGTATGCAGACCATGATAATCTTGTTTTCTGCTTACATTCAAATATGTAGCAACGCTCTCCATAACTGCTATATCAGTTCTATCATCGCGATGTTTCACAGTATTTGACCTCCCAAATTCCCCATTAAAAGGATTAGAATATATAATATAATCACCTATAATATTGCCTTTACAAGGATAGGCTACTGCAATATGGCCCTCGTAATTTTGCTTAACAGAACCATACTTCATAAGGATATCTACTATGGATTGTCTAACTGTACCATTTTTAGGTGAATCTGTCCTATTGGTCTTACCCTCAGCATCATCACTTGTCCTTTCTTCACTGCGAGAATCAGGTACTTCACTGTCTGCAACCACAAGCAGATCAAGTGTAAATCTAGGGAGTTTATGACCATAACCATCTTCAACAAGCCATTCAGGCTCATATCTAGAAACTGGAGCAGATGAAGCATCTCGTACTTCTGCACCTCTTTCCATAACACTAGTTCCCTCACCATTCCCCATATTGCGCCTAACAAATAATATTCCCTTTTTAAACCTGATGACATATTTGTGTGCAAAAAAACAAAAAAATAGATATATTTATATACCACCAGTAATAAACGAATTAATGAGATTTGTTGATTCATAGCGAAAATCTAAATAAAGAGCAAAGAGCACAATCAACAATAGATAGATTAAAAAACAATTTTGAGGGGGAAGAAAAAATGGGACAACAGATACAACCAATATTTATTCTGCCAGAAGGCACACAAAGAAACTCAGGCAGAAGCGCGCAGAGAAATAACATTGCAGCTGCAAAGATGGTAGCTGAGACAGTAAGAACGACTCTTGGACCAAAAGGAATGGACAAGATGATAGTTGACAGTTTAGGAGACATAACAATTACAAATGATGGCGTCACAATCTTGGAAGAGATGCAGATAGAGCATCCTGCAGCAAAGATGATAGTTGAAGTTGCTAAAACACAGGAACAGGAAGTTGGCGACGGAACAACAACAGCAGTAGTATTTGCTGGCGAATTATTAAAGAACGCAGAAGGATTATTAGACCAGGAAGTCCATCCTACAATCATAACTAGAGGATTTAGAATTGCAGCTGTTAAAGCGCATGAGATTTTAGAAAAGATTGCAGAACCTATTAGCATCAAAGACACACAGCTTTTAAAGAATATTGTTGTAACAGCAATGACTGGTAAAGTAGCAGAGCAGGCAAAAGAGATCCTTTCAGACATAATTGTAACTGCAGTAAAAGATGTTGCAGAGCTTGGCGAGAAAGTAGCTTACATCGACACAGAAGAGATAAAGATAGAGAAAAAAGTGGGCGGCGCAGTAGAAGACACTAAGCTGATCAAAGGCATTGTATTAGACAAAGAAAAAGTTCACAGCGAGATGCCAAGGCAGATCAAGAACGCAAAGATCGCATTGATAAACTCTGCTATAGAGATTAGAAGCACTGAAACAGATGCAAAGATCCAGATAACATCCCCTGATCAGATGCAGGCATTCTTGGATCAGGAAGAAAAGATGCTGAAAGATATGGTCAACAAGATAATCAACTCAGGAGCAAATGTCGTTTTCTGCCAGAAAGGCATCGATGACAT
>JAGVZX010000012.1 GCA_018302185.1 Candidatus Woesearchaeota archaeon | reverse complement strand
TTTGCTTTCTGAACAATTGCAGCAGCCACAATTGCAGAATCCTGATCCACACTTGCAGCAGCCGAATCAACAATTACAGCAACAAAACAACTTTCTGCTGACAATTGAAGCCATAGAAAAAGGCAGCATTGTCCAAAGGCAGAGGATTCAAACTCTAAAAAAAGAAAAGCTTGAGCAGATTGAGTCTGTAAAGTCAGAATATGCTAAACTAGATCCAAATAAGAAAGAAAACAGGCAAGATCTCGACAATATGCTTCTGAAATTAAAGCAGATAGTAGGAGATGAGCAGTTATTGTATAAAAAACTCGCAGAAGGCGCAAGAAACACATACATAACCCTTCTCTTAAAGATTAAAGTGCTCGGCTTTTTTAACAAGAACTCCAAAGAACGCTTGCAGGAGAGTATTGATTTTGTAAATCTTGCAAGGATGAAGTTTAATGAGATAACCTCTTTGTTAAGCCAGCAGTTAAATTTGTTCAATCCTCTGCAGGAATTCAACCTGAAAAATTTCCATGACTTGCACGAGCACCACGTTTTATCTTTCCAGCAATTAACTGAAACAGCAATCTCTTTTGAGAGCAGAAAAAACAGGTTAAAAGATGATCTGATAGCAAAAGTCGCAAGGATAAATGCTATCTACGGAGATGACATTTCTCCAGAAGCTGCTTTGGCTGAAGTCAACAGGCTTTTGCCAGAGATAAAAAAGGAATTTACTGTCATTCTCTCACTCTCATACATCATGCTTTTGTTCAAAGAGATTGAATCAATTTATGAGTACTTAGAAAGAATCTACAACGCAGCAAAGCCAGAAGTTCGTGCATTATTAGACATAAATAATAAAAACAGTCCGTTGGTTGTGTATTGAAGAGTTAATTTTAATAGAATAGATAATTTTTAGCTGTAAAAAATGAAACGAAAATATCTGATAGAATACGACAGAGCAAACTGCATAGGCGCAGCAGCATGCGCAGCAGTAGCTCCGGAGTTTTGGAGCATGGACGAAGATAACAAGGCAACTTTGGATGGTGCTACCAAAAACTCAGACAATTCCATGCAGACAAGAGAGGTTGAGTTAGATGGATCTGAATTAAACAATTTATTAGAATCAGCGAAAACCTGCCCTGTGAATGTCATCCATGTCATTGACAAGGAAACAGGAGAGAAGCTGATATAAGTTAATCCTCTCAAAATAAGCATATAAATTAAAATAAAAAAATATTACTTCTTACATTTCTTTAATGACAAGGCACAAACCCTAAGCTATGCCTTATCCAGTGTGTTGGGTCATGCAACGCTGGAATGAATGAAAATACTAATGCCCACAAAGCTACAATTACTAAGATGCTTATTACTGCTACCTGTGTCAATGCAGATACATGAACCTTATATCCAAATAAATTTACTACCTTGTCTTTTACCATTTTTTCTCACCTTCAACTGTAAAATGTCCTCTTTAAAACTGCGCCAATAGTTAATCCTAATAACCAAGCTACGATCATTATGAACAAAGCGACAAATTGAGTAGTTCTTGGAGGATCATGCGCTTCTGCCATGATTGTCTCATACTCTCTATGGATCGGCTCAAACTTTACACTGCTTTTCTCTGTTGGCTCAACATCTAATGTTAATTTATGTGGTGCACCATCAAATATTCCGTAGATAAGCGTAGGATTTCCTGTTTCTGAAATAAATTCTGTGTCAATCACCATGAACTCTTCTTCTTGGTTCTCATACTTAAAATGAACTTTTACGTTATCCAACAATTTGCCTGTTGCCTCATCCTTAAAAATAAAGTTGAACTGTGTCGGAGTTCCTATATCTGGGATCTCTGGATTAGTCCTTAACTCAACCTGCTTATCAACTAGCTCAATCTTATGAGGCTCTTCCTCATGTTCCTCTCCTTCATGAGCAACTACAAATGGTAGAGATAAGACAATTATACTCACTAAAAATACACCAGTTAAAAATGTAGATAAATTTGCTTTGCCATGATCTCTCAAAGATTTGCCGTATACTAATCCAACAATCAATCCGACCAGTAAGATTGCTCCGTGGAACAATGCCCAGTTTCTTATCTGGAATCCTGGCTGTCTTGCATAGATAGAAGTATCAAGCTCCCCAGATTTGCCGTCTTTGGAGATAGCAGTCGCATGGATCTTATAAGTTCCTCTCAATGGGAACAGGAATTTGCTGACTATCAATCTTCCGTCTGCAGCAAAGCTTTCCTGCACTAACAATGTAGTCCCTTCAACCCAAGGGAACCCAGAAGGCAGTAATAAGCTGTCTTTATCATGCGTTAGAGTCAATTGGATATTAACATCTTTTGCCAATTGATTAGTCGCTTTGTCATAAGCTTCAACTGTCAAGGTAAAATAGCTGGAATCAGGAACTTCAACAAACGGATTGTCATGCGCAACAACATTCTCTGGAGATGTCTTGAAGACCAGATTATAGTCATTGGCAGCAGAAACTGCAATGACCTGTAATACTAAAACCATCAGCATAGTTAATAAAAATCCTGTCTTTTTCATGATTCTCCCCTCACAATAAAATTATATTTGCAAACTATTTGCAATAAGAAAACTAGCTTATATTTAAATGTTGTGAAAATTTCTGATTTCTAACAGTTACTTATTTATACTTCCTGATGATATTAAAATAAGATTAGTATAAAATACAATGAAAAAAAGACCTAAAAAAACAAAAGATTCTTCAAATCCAACAAACGTAATCTGGCTAGGCATTGTTAGCTTATTGACAGACATAAGCTCAGAGATGATATTCCCTGTCATGCCTCTCTTCTTGTCTCTTGTCCTGAAAGCAAACATGGCAGTGATCGGCTTTATTGAAGGTTTGGCTGAAGGTACTTCTGCTGTATTAAAATTCATCTCTGGCATTATGGTTGACAGGTTTGAAAACAAGAAATCTCTCACTTTAATCGGTTATGCACTCTCTGCATTCTCAAAGCCATTTTTGGCAGTTGCGTCTATCTGGCCGCATGTTTTAATCGTTCGTGTCTTGGACAGGTTCGGAAAAGGAGTCAGGACAACTCCACGAGATGCTCTAATAATGGCATCAGTTAACAAGAAAGAACGCGGCAGATATTTTGGACTGCACCGAACATTAGACAGCATAGGCGCAATCATTGGTGTAGCTCTTGCAACAATTTTATTGTATTATTTAGGCTCCTCTGAATCAAGCTACAGGACAATATTCTGGCTTTCATTTATTCCTGGAATGATTGCTGTGATACTATTGGCATTGTTTGTAAAAGATGTAGCTAAGGGAAAGAAGAAAAGCGATGTTAAACCAGGAAAAACTTCAAATTCCTCTAGCTTCAATCTTCTCAAAACATTTAAGCTATTTTCCTCTGACTTGAAACTATTTATGCTTATTGCAGCATTGTTCAATCTTGCAAGCTTCAGCTATGCATTCTTCTTATTACGCGCGCAAAATATCGGTGTTGCTGTTGCCTTGATCCCTTTGCTATATTTTGTCTACAACGTTTTTTACGCAGCATCTTCTTACCCTGCAGGCAAGATTTCAGATTACTTAGGCAGAAACAATGTCTTGATTGCAGGCTATCTTCTTTTTGCATTGACTGCATTAGGCTTTGGCTTTTATGCAACAACTTTCACTCTCTGGATATTGTTTGCCTTATACGGCATAGTGCTTGGATTCACGGACGGTGTCTCTCGTGCATTTGTCGCAGATCTGGCAGATAAGAAAGCAGCAGGCACTGCATTTGGCAGCTATCACATGATCATTGGCTTGACAATCTTCCCAGCAAATGTGATTGGTGGCTTGTTATGGAAGAATTATTCTGCGCAGATTCCATTCTTGGTTGCAGCTATTTTAGCAGTCATTGCAGCTTGCGCACTTGGCGCTTTACAACACAGCATTGCAGGAAAGAGAAAGAAGACAAGCATGAATGTGCAGAACTTCAGGATTTATAGATAAGAACAAAAGATAAATGTATTCTCTTATTTATTAATAAAAAGTTAAATCAGAATTACCTTACTTCCCTATCATCTTCCTATACGCTTTATACGCATCGCTCTCTTTCACACTCGCAGCTAATCTCTTATCTACGATCCCTGGCTGCGTAAGCCTTTTTGCATCAAGAAGTTCGCTCAAGACTTTCTGCTCGATAAGAGCATGCTTTAATACTATCTCCCTTATAGGCTTATTTTCTTTCCAAGCTTCTTTTATCAGCTCTGCAACAACTTCATACCCAAGATAAGGGTTCAATGCAGTTGCGATTATAGGATTTTTCTCCAATAGTTGCGTACAGCGCTCAACATTTACCTTTAATCCTTCAATATTAAACTCTCTTAACATCTTCATCCCTGCAGTTAAAATATCAATTGAAAAAAACAGATTATACCCTATAACTGGAGTCATCACATTAAGCTCCAGCTGCCCATTCTCAGACGCCAAAGTTATCGTCAGATCATTTCCAATTGCCTGATAGCATATCATGTTCAGGCATTCTGCAACACTAGGATTTATTTTTCCAGGCATTATTGAAGAGCCTGGCTCGACTTCTGGCAGCACAATCTGCGCAAACCCTGTCTCAGGCCCAGAATTCATCAGCCTTAAATCATTTGAGATCTTATTCAGCTCAAGAGCAAGATTCTTTAATGCAGAACTAACTTCAATAAACGCTGCCATGCTCCATGTCAGCATTATCGAATCAGGAGAGACTTTTAATTTAAATCCAGTCTCTTTGGTAAGCTCTTCAATTACTGTCTTTTTAAAATCAGGATGTGTAGTAATTCCAGTGCCTATAGCAGTTCCGCCTATCCCAAGCTCGAGCAAAGATTCTTTTGCAGCAGAGACTCTCCTTAAAGCATCTTCCAATGAATGCGCATAAGAATAAAACACCTGTCCAAATGTGATTGGCACAGCATCTTCCAGATGTGTCATCCCTACTTTAACGACATCCTTATACTCTCGTGCTTTTTTTGCAAATGAATGTGAAAGAGCATTTATTTCATGCTCTAGATTCTTTAATAATGCAAGAGTTGCCAATCTTATCGTTGTCGGAGTCACATCATTTGATGATTGCGACATGTTAACATGATTATTTGGATGCACTAAAGAATAATCTCCTTGCTTTCCTCCTAATTTAGTTATTGCAATATTTGCAAGCACTTCATTCATGTTCATGTTAAATGGAGTTCCTGCGCCTGCTTGGAAGACATCTAGAGGAAAAAGCTCTTCAGGTTTTCCATACTGTGAAAAGTCATCTGATATTATTGAATCTGCTGCTAAAAGAATTGCATCTCCAACTTTTTTATCAAGCAAGCCTAGCTTTAAATTCGCAGCTGCGCATGATTTTTTTAAAATCGCAAGAGACTTGATATATTGAGGATGGGCCAATCTTCCAGAAATTTTAAAATTCTGCGCAGCCCTGACAGTAAAAGAACCGTAGTAAGCTTCCAATGGAACTTCTATATTTCCCAGGCAGTCTTTTTCTGTGCGTGTTTTCATGGTAATGCTTTCAATTATTATTCATTTAATATCTTTTTTATTTATTCTGTTACTTTATACTTCTCAAAGCTTCTAACAACTCACCATTACTCCTCTTATTCCCAGTGCTTTCTTCAACATGCTTCCATCTTACAATGCCTTGCTTGTCGATGATAAAGTATGCTCTTTGGCTGTGCTGCTTTCCTTCAAAGTCAACTCCATAAGCTTTGATTACTTTCTTCTCAGGATCTGATAACAGGATATATTTTGCTCCAAGATTTTGTTTAAACGCAGCATGGCTGAACTTATGGTCTGTACTTACTGCAACAATCAGTGTATCAGCATCTTCAAATTTGTCATACTCTGCGCAGAAATCTTTATGCTGCACACTGCACACAGGGCTCCAATCCAATGGATAGAAATACAGCAGAATCTTTTGTCTCCCAAAGAGAGAACTAAACCTTACTTCTTTTCCTGTCTCATCAGTCGATATGAAATCAGGCGCTTTTTCGTTTATGTTTGCCATCTAAACCACCTCACTATAATCAATAATATTAAAGTTGATAAAAAGTATATAATGTTTTCGTTAAAAATCAGGAAAAGATATATAAAGAGGCTTAACTTACTGTTCCATATAAGAGGGTGTTGTGAAATCTATCGGTAACCTAGGTGACAAGATAGTACCATTTGTCTTATCTGCTTCTTTTGTTACAGGATGCGCTGCCACAGATATGCAATCCGTTTCATCCTTATCTGATTCTAAAAATAATCCATCATGTCTTGAAAAAAGCCTTAATGTAAATGCGTCGCATCAGGACACTGTCAAAGATTCTCAGGCTTCTCAAATGCAGTCATTAGATAGGATTATTGAAAGGACAATTGATCTTGATGAGACTGATGTTGAAGTTGTCAATGGAGATGACTTAGCCATACATGAGAGTGACGGCACAATAACAAGAATTCATCTTGCTTACATCAATGCTCCTGAGCCTGGTCAGACAGGCAGCCGCGGAAAGCATAAAAAGATTGACTATGGTGCAAAGGCAAAAGAACATCTTCAGAGTATTATTGATAATTCTAACTTACTGAAATTAGTTGTAGTTGACATAGATGACTATGGTAAGCAAGTGGCATATGTGATTGCTGATGGTTCGCTGGTACAGGCAAAAATGATTAGGGTAGGCTTAGCATATCCAGAGAAATATAATAAAGACAGGTTTCCGTCAGGCTGGCATGTGATTGCATACGATAATATGGTCAGTGATGCTGCATCAAGCCTAAAGAAGCCTCCATATGCGCATCCGTCAGGCTATGAAGCAAAACTGCGCAAACTTGCAAGACAATCAGGCGCTGCGGTTATCGGTCCTGTTCAGGCTGTTTCTAAATCTGATTCTCCTGCAAAAGATTTACAGGAAAAAAGAAATTACAATAATGACCACGGCAGATATGACAGAAAAAGCGAGATAATGAAAGCTAAGGCGCTGAACAGATAATTCTTACTTAAATCTCTTAACGTTAGTTGAATATCCACTTCAAACAGAAAGATTTAAATATTAGCCTATATTTCCCTAATATTATGGAAAAAATACCTAATATGGGAAATAGCATCAAGATCATATCTTTTCTTGAGAAAGATATCTTTCAGAATATTCCTATGTATCAGTTTTCTCTGCAAGTTGATCTAGATTATAAGACCGTCAGGAAAACGGTTGAGATGCTCTCTCAGTTAAACATCTTAAAAAAAGAGATTAAAGGCAAGGCATATCTAATCTCCTTAAATCTAAGCCACTATGATATCAAGACTTATCTTGGATTTGCATCTTATTATAACCGATTAACCTATTTTCTGAAAGTCTCTCAGTTTGCATATCTGTTTGAAGACGTCAAGAAACTTGGCTTGGGCAATTCTTGCCTTGTCTTGTTCGGTTCTTATGTCATTGACAAACAGACAAAATCAAGTGATATTGACTTATTATTGATCACTGAAAGCAAAGCAGCAGCATCAAGGATAAAGTCTCTTTTATTGAATTATGATCTAAAGACAGATTTAAATATATTAAGCTTTGAACAATACCAAAAAGCATTGGCAAGCAGGGATTTTAATCTAGTTAACCAGGTATTAAGCAAGCATATTGTACTAAAAAATCCTGAGTTATATTGGGAATTAACTTTACAGGGGCTGAAAGATGGCAATCGATATTAGCAAACTTATCCGTGACTTTGATTATCTGGTGAAGAAAGAGACAGAAAATAAGTATTTTATCAGAAAATCATCTGTTGAGAAGATTCAGAAGGATAATTACATAAATAAATCATTTAAGGACATTACATTAGGCAGGGTCTTAGCAGATATATTTCAAGACATGAAAAAGAAAGATGTTTTGGGCTTGGAAGAGGATTTTGAATACTGGGAATGGGTTGCTACTATCTATTATTATTCTATGCTAAAGATAGCTAAAGCGATAATTGCTAAGAAAGGCTATCAGACAGATGACCATTACGCAACACTCTGCGCTTTAGCCAAACTGTTTGTTGTCAAAAATGAATTAGACATGAAAGCTCTTGAATTATTTAAGGAAGCTACTGAGCTGTTTGAGCAAAAATATGTGTTGTATTTCCATGATGCGATGGAGTCTGCTTC
>JAGVZX010000011.1 GCA_018302185.1 Candidatus Woesearchaeota archaeon | reverse complement strand
TGTGTTAATATTGGCGGAAAAGAGATTATAGTCATGGCAGGGCCTTGCGCAATCGAAAATAAAGACCAGATAGTTTCTATTGCGAAAGAAGTCAAAAAAGCAGGAGCAAAGATATTGCGAGGAGGAGCATTCAAGCCAAGGACTGCGCCATATGATTTCCAGGGATTAGGAGAGCAAGGATTAAAGTATCTGGCTGCTGCAAGAGAAGAGACTGGATTAAAGATAGTTACAGAGGTTGTTGATCCTAGGGATGTTGCTTTAGTTGAAAAGTATGCAGATATATTACAGGTAGGCACAAGGAATATGCAGAACTATACTTTGCTGAAAGAATTAGGCAAAGCAAAAAAACCAGTGCTTTTGAAGAGAGGCATGTGGGCAACATACAAAGAATGGCTGCTTGCTGCAGAATATATAATAAGCTCAGGCAATCCAAATGTGATATTGTGTGAACGCGGCATAAGAACATTTGAAACTCATACAAGAAATACATTAGATTTGGCTGCAGTGCCTGCATTAAAGGAATTAACACATCTTCCTATAGTCGTTGACCCAAGCCATGGAACTGGAAGAAGAAGCCTTGTTGCAACCATGTGCAAAGCTGCAATAGCTGCTGGGTGTGATGGATTGATAATTGAAAGCCATACTCATCCTGAAAAAAGTGTAAGTGATGCTGAGCAGACAATCAGCACAGAAGCATTGAAGCAAATGATGAAGGAGTTTAAGAAAGTTGCAGAAGCAGTCGGAAGGAAGATTTAAGAGGGTATAAAATTAACTAAAGAGTTGTAATGTCGAACGAAGTGAGACATTACGATGGTTTGGTTAAGCTTTTGCGAAGCAAAAGGTTATGATGAAGGAGTTTAAGAAAGTTGCAGAAGCAGTCGGAAGGAAGATTTAATATAGTAATAATGCACAACTTTATTATGTGAGGTTTTATGGTAAGGAACATTAGAGTAAAACTAAAGTATAAACTAGACAATTCCTATGACATAGTTATAGGCGAGAATCTGGATAAAGTTATTTTTAATGACTTGAAGAGATTTGCTCATAGCAAATATGTGATTGTCACAGATGATGTTACAAGAAAATTATTAGGCAACAAACTGCTTGCAGCCTTAAAAAAGAATAAGATAAGTTCTGACCTAGTAAGCTTTACTGCAGGAGAAAAGAACAAGAACATTGCTACTGTGACTAAAATCTGCAGAGAGCTGCTGAGAAAAGGAACTGATAGAAAAAGCTGCGTAATCGCTCTTGGCGGCGGAGTTGTAGGAGACATAGCTGGATTTGTTGCTTCTGTATTTATGAGAGGCGTTGAATTTGTGCAAATTCCTACAACATTGTTGGCAATGGTAGACAGCAGCATTGGAGGAAAGGTTGGAGTTGATCTGGATTCAGGTAAGAATATACTTGGTATGTTTGCCCAGCCAAAAAAAGTTTATGTTGACATTAATTTTCTAAAAACATTGCCAACAAGTGAGCTTGAAAATGGATTAGCTGAGATAATAAAGCACGGCATAATCGCAGACAAAAGGCTGTTTGAGTATATTGAAAAGAATCTTGATAAAATTTTCATGCGAAAGAAAGATGCGTTGATGCGGATCATAGTGGATTCAGTCAAAATAAAAAAAACAATTGTTGAAAAGGATGAAAAGGAATCTTTGCTAAGGATGAAGTTGAATTTTGGCCACACCACAGGCCATGCAATTGAAGCATTGAGCAATTATAAGATAAAGCACGGAAAAGGTGTTGCATTAGGAATGCTGATTGAAAGCAGGATTGCAAATAAACTTGGGATGTTAAATAGCTTTGAGCTGTTAAGGATAAACCTGCTTGTCAGAAGAGCAGGCTTAGACATCCATGATGATGTTTTTAAGGCAGTTAACAAAAAAAACCTAAATAAGCTGGTTCTGCTCATGCATCATGATAAAAAGGCTTTTAAGGGGGATATAAGGTTTATATTACCATTGGCCATAGGTAAAGTAACCATCAAAAGCAGCCTGAAAGATAACTTAATAAAGGAGTCTGTTTTAGATGTCTTACCTGCTTGGTAAAAGAGGATAAAGCGCTTATAACTATATTAAAAATAGGTTTAAGGCACTTAAAGTGATATTTTGAGAGCAAGATGAACGGTCCTTATCATGATAGTAATCCCAATAACTGCAAACAATGTGATAGAAAGCTTTGAAGAGATCAGAAAAGCTGCTAAAGTCGCAGATATAATTGAGCTGCGAAGCGATTATCTCTTTACTGCAAATAGGATAATCCTAAGAAAACTTCTGAGATTTGTAAGAAGCTGTAAAAAGCCAGTGATTGTAACACCAAGAGACAGGAAGCAAGGCGGCGCTGGTATAATTGACAACAATACAAAGATTGAGCTTATTCTTGAATCCATCAAACAAAAAGCAGATTACTTTGACATTGAAGCAGACAAATTAAAGCTGCTCAAGAAAGTAGATGTAAATGATATAAGGAAAGAGCTTGAAGATGATTATGGGGTTGATATAAAGAAGTTTGATAAAGATATGATGAAGACAAGATTCATCGTAAGCTACCATAACTTCAAGAAGACTCCAGATGTGATCTCTGTCTATAAAAAGATAAGGAGAGATGCAAAAAAATACAAGCTCAAGAATTATGTTGTCAAGATAGTAACACTGGCAAACACTATTGAAGACAATGCAAAAATATTCAAATTATTAGAGCTTGCAAAAAAAGACAAACAAGCAATAGCTGCGTTCTGCATGGGCAATCATGGTGAGATAAGCAGAGTTCTTTGCGCAAAATATGGTAGTTTGTTCACATTTGGAAGCCTGGAAGAGACAAAGATGACTGCACCTGGGCAGATAAATGCAGAGCTGCTGAAGAATATTTATAGAGTTAACAAGCAAGATGCTGCTACAAAAGTATTTGGGTTGATAGGCAAGCCTGTAAATGAGAGCAAAGGATATCTTGTACATAATTTATGTTTTGAAAACAAGAAGATAAATGCAGTCTATGTGAATTTTTTAGTTGATGACTTAAAAAAGTTTCTTGCTGTATATAAAGACAGGTTTAACGGCTTCAGTATAACCATGCCGTACAAGCAGAGCATTGTGAAATATCTTAATAAAGAAGAGCAAAATGCCAAGATGATAGGTGCAGTAAATACTGCTGCCATCAATGGTGGAAAATTATCTGGGTATAACACTGATTACAATGGCGCACTAGAGGCGTTGATAAAAGCAACTAAATTAGCAGACAAGAAAGTTTTAATTATCGGTGCAGGCGGAGTTGCAAAAGCAATCTTAGCTGCATTGATAAATGAAGGCGCAATCGTGACAATTGCAGATTCTGATGAGCATAAAGCAAGATCAGTTGCAAATGCATTTAATGCAGAATATTGCACCATAAAAGAGATTGCAGACGTTGAATTTGACATCCTGATAAATGCAACCCCTATAGGCATGGCTCCAAATACAGATGCTATGCCTGTCAGTAATGAGATATTGGATAAATTAGACAAAAAGAAAGTCGTATTTGATGTTGTTTATTCTCCGGAAAAGACCAAGCTTTTAGAAGAGGCAGAGAAAAGGCATGCAATCATAGTTTCAGGCGTTGACATGTTTATCCTGCAGGCAAGAGAACAGTTCAGGATATTTACAGGAAAACAGCCTGACTTAAGGCTGATGAAAAGGATATTGGTCAAGGGCGCTTTGAAGTAATGGATTGTATTAAGGCTTGGGGGCTTATTTGTAACTATTCAATAAAATGGCAGCCATAAACCTGACAAAAATTAAAGCAGTAGTATTTGACATGGACGGTGTCCTGATAGATTCTGAGAAATACCATCTTCAGGCTTATAATGAGATATTTGAAGAGCTGAACCTTGGCATGAATCTTTCCAGAGAAGATTTTAAGAGATTTTTTGGCAGAGGAGCAAAGCAGATAATCTTGCAATTGTTTAAAGAGAACAAGATAAAAAAGGATCCTGTTAAGTATGCAACATTAAAAGACAAAAGATTCAGAGAAATAATTAAAAGATACGCTGAGCCATTGCCCGGTGTTGTTGAGCTGATTAAAAATTTAAGCAAAGAGTATAGGCTATGCGTTGCATCCAGTGCAGCGTATGAAAATGTTAAGTTAATTACCAGATTATTGAAGGTAGATAAATATTTTGAATTTTTTATTTCAGGGGATGATGTCAAAGATACAAAGCCATCACCTGAAATTTATTTAAAAGCAGCAAAGAAATTGAAGTTAGATGCTTCTGAGTGTGTTGTTATTGAGGATGCAGATTTAGGTGTACAGGCAGCAAAATCAGCTGGAATGAAATGCATTGCAGTGACTAATACTTTACCAAAAGAGAAGCTAAAGCAAGCAGATTTGATTGTTAATAGTTTGGAGAACTTAGATAATGATATGATAAAGATATTTGAGGTTGTTGAGATTAATGATAGCAAAATAAAAGGCAATAAAAAAGATTCAAAATCAAATAAAACTATAGCAGTTTCTGTTCCTGGCTCTAAGAGTTATACAAATAGGGCTTTATTGGTTGCTGCATTAGCAGAAGGAAAGAGTGTGATTAGAAATCCGTTATTTAGCGATGATACTAAGTATATGATTAACGCTTTAAAGCAATTAGGTGTAAAGATTGATGCAAAGGATAAAAACAGCAAGAATACAAAAGCAGAAAATTCAATAACTGTTTATGGAACTTCAGGAAGATTATTAGCGCCAAAAAAACAGATATTTGTCGGCAATGCAGGCACTGCAATGAGGTTCTTGACTGCTGCTTCTGCGCTTGCTTATGGAAAAGTTGTGTTAACAGGCGAAGATAGAATGTTAGAAAGGCCGATAGATGATTTGGTTGATGCATTAAAGCAGTTAGGAGTAAAAACTACTGCAAAAAATAATTGCCCGCCTGTAACAGTATTTGGAAATAATAAAGGGAAAGCAGGAACAAGCAGATTCTCTGGCGGCAAATGTAAGATCAACGGAGAAAAAAGCTCCCAATTCCTTAGCGCATTACTGATGATAGCGCCTTTTGCAGAACATGATGTTGAGATAGAGATTGTTGGAGAGCTTGCTTCAAAGCCATTTGTGGATATTACAATAGATGTGATGCACAGATTTGGAGTTGAAGTTGAAAATCTTGATTACAAAAAGTTCAAGGTAAAAGCCGGACAATGGTATGATGCACATGATTATGTGATTGAAGGAGATGCTTCAAATGCAAGCTATTTCTTTGGGATTGCTGCAGTTACTGGAAGAAAGATCAGAGTAGAGAATATAAATCCAAAAACAGTGCAGGGAGACATTAAGTTTGTGAATCTTCTTAAAGAGATGGGATGTGAAGTGGAATTTGGAGAGAATTTTGTTGAAGTAAGAGGTGAGAAGTTAAAGGCAATTACCACAGATATGAATTCAATGCCAGATGTCGTGCAGACTCTTGCTGTTGTTGCATTGTTTGCTAACGGGATAACAAGGATAAGAAATGTCTCAAATCTGCGCATCAAGGAAACAGATAGATTGCATGCAATGGCAACTGAGCTTAGAAAACTAGGCGGAGATGTAGAGGAATTAGAATCTGGATTAGAAATTAAAGGATGCGGAGAGGATTTGAAGAGATTACACTGCGCAGAAATCAACACATACAATGACCATAGGATGGCAATGTGTTTTTCTATTGCGACATTTAAGATTCCAGGAATCAAGATAGTGAATCCTAGTTGTGTAAATAAGACATTCCCAGAATATTGGGAGAAATTAAAACAATTATGATCTTGCAATAAGATGAAACTAAACAAAAAAACAATCTCTCAAGTGCTAAAAAACTTTGAAAGGAACAACTTCGAAGCAATCTTAGTCAAAGACGGCAGGAAAGCATTCGACAAAGTGTTTGAAATTGTTAAAAATGGAAGTGATGTTGCTGTCGGTGGAAGTACAACTTTAAGGCAGCTAAGCATCCATGAAGCATTGACTAAAGGCAAATTTAAGTTTCATAATCCATACAAGAAAGGATTGAGTGTTGAGAAAGAGATGGAGGAAAGAAGAGCTGCATTGAATGCAGATTATTATTTGACAAGCGTTAATGCAATCACACTTAAAGGCGAGTTAGTCTTAGGAGATGCAATAGGTAATAGGGTTGGAAGCACAATCTATGGGCCAAAAAAAGTGGTGATTGTAGTAGGCAGAAATAAGATAGTTAGAAATATTGAGGAAGCATTTGAGAGAATAGAAAAAGTAGTCATTCCCAAAAATTTAGCGCGTCTCGAAACTCTATTTCCTGGCAGATACACTAAAGAAAACCTATGGAGCAATACAGGAATAATCCATAAGGCAGAGTTTAAAGGCAGATTTACCATAATCTTGGTTGATGAGGAATTAGGATATTAAGATGAACATAGCACTAATCGGCTATAGAGGAACTGGAAAGACAACAGTAAGTAAATTACTCGCAGATGAATTAGGATTTAAGCTGCTAAGTACTGATGCTTTGATAATTGAGCATGCAGATGCAAGCATCCCAGAGATTGTCAAGAAGCACGGTTGGGAAAAGTTCAGAGCAATAGAAAAAGAAGTGATTTCAGAGATAGCTGAATTTGATGACTGTGTGTTTGACTGCGGCGGCGGAATAGTAGAGAATTGGAAGAATATTACAGTATTAAAGAAAAATAAAAGCACAAAGATAGTATTATTAAGTGCAAATATAGAAGTAATTGCTGAAAGGATTCAAAGTTCTGATAGACCTTCACTTACGAGCAAAAGCATTGTTAATGAGATAGAGGAAGTATTAAATAAGCGCAGGAAATTATATGAGAAAGCTGCAGATGTCAAGATAGATACTTCAAAGTTAACTGTGCAGGAAGTAGTTAAGAAGATAAAGAAGGAGTTAAGATATTAAAAGATAGAGAATAAAGGATAATTACGTTTACAGAGGTATGTTTTATGTCATCTACATTCGGAAAATACTTTCGCGTAACTACATTCGGAGAAAGCCATGGCAAGGCAGTTGGCTGCGTAATTGATGGAGTCAAGCCAGGCACCAGGATAGATGAAGCTTTAATACAAAAAGAGCTTGACAAAAGAAAGCCTGGGCAGAGCAAAGTTACTACACAGAGAAAAGAGGAAGATAAGTTTGAGATACTTTCTGGAGTATTTGAAGGCAAGACAACTGGGCATCCTATCTGCATAGTCATCTGGAACAAGGATGCAAACTCAAAGCATTATGAGAATATCAAAAACTTATTCAGGCCAGGGCATGCTGATTTTACATTCTTCAAAAAGTATGGGATAAGAGATTACAGAGGCGGCGGAAGACAGAGTGCAAGAGAGACAGCTGCAAGAGTAGCTGCAGGAGCGATTGCAAAACAGCAGCTGGAAAAGATTGGTGTTAAGATAAAGGCTTATGTCAAGCAGGTTGGCTCAATTAAAGTCAAAAGCATTGATCTGGCTGAAGTTGAGAAGAATATTGTTCGCGCTCCAAATCCAAAAGATGCAAAGAAGATCGAAGAGCTTATCATGAAAGTCAGAGGAGAGGGAGATTCAATAGGAGGCATAGTTGAAGTTGTTGCTTATGGTATTACTGCTGGCTTAGGAGACCCTGTTGGAGATAAATTGAATGCAAAATTAGCAGAAGCATTGATGTCTATCCCTGCAGTAAAAGGAGTTGAGATAGGGGAAGGGTTTAATGTTGTCAACCTGAAAGGAAGCGAAGATAATGATGTGTTCATAAAAAAAGGCAAGAAGATAATCTGCAAATCCAATCACGCAGGTGGAATTCTAGGCGGCATTAGTACAGGAATGCCTATTGTTGCAAGAGCTGCATTTAAGCCAGCATCTTCGATATATAAAGAGCAGGAAACGGTTGATGTAAATGGCAAAAAAGTAAATTTCAGAATCCAAGGCAGACATGACCCTGCGATATTTGTCCGCGGAGTAGCAGTAGTTGAAGCAATGGTTGCGATGGTATTGTATGATGCGTTATTAGCTAATGAGGCGATGAAGAAGTGAAGTGGTTACAAATTGTAACCAGTTAATTGCCTAGATTATTCAGACATTAAATATCAAAAAGTCAGACACTGTCAGATCAATATTATGGAGTTAACATGAAATCCGAAAAAGCAACCTTCGCAGCAGGGTGTTTCTGGCATGTTGAAGAAACATTCAGGAAGATAAAAGGAGTCGTGAAAACTCAGGTAGGATATACTGGCAGTGATTTCAAAGATCCTAGTTATGAAGATGTCTGCTCAGACAGGTAGGATATACTGGCAGTGATTTCAAAGATCCTAGTTATGAAGATGTCTGCTCAGATAATACAGGACATGCTGAAGCGATTGAGATAGAGTTTGATTCAAAAGTTGTTTCTTATAATGAGCTGTTAGATGTGTTTTGGCAGTCGCATGATCCATGCACATTAAATAGACAAGGAGTAGATATTGGCACTCAGTACAGGAGTGCAATCTTTTATCAGAGTGAAGAGCAAAAAAAGAAAGCAGTTGCTTCAAAGCAGGAATTGCAGAAGAAGTTCAGCAATAAGATTGTGACAGAGATAACTAAAGCTACTGATTTCTACCGAGCAGAAGAATACCATCAAAAGTATCTTGAAAAGAAAGGGCTGAAGACGTGCAGGGTGTTTTGAGATTTGGATAAACCCCTATAAATGCCAGACACTGTCTGGCAAATCACTGAATCACTTCTTCTTAAATCCAAGCGCAGCAGAATTGATGCAGTATCTTTGACCAGTTGGATTTGGCCCATCATTGAACACATGCCCAAGATGTCCTTGACATTTTGCGCAGAGCACTTCTGTACGTTTCATAAATAAGCTATTA
>JAGVZX010000109.1 GCA_018302185.1 Candidatus Woesearchaeota archaeon | reverse complement strand
ATTTTCATTTTCAGTTACACTCTACGTTTATTTATCCTTTATTTTCATTTTCTATTGTTTATTTTATCTTCTTCTGCCTGATAGCTCATTTTTAATCTCATCAACTGAAATATTGTTTTTTGCCATGAGCATAAGCACAAAATAGCTTAAGTCAGCGATTTCCCAAATTAAGTTAGCCCTGTCTCTGTAATTAACAACTTCAAGGGCTTCTTCCTTGATCTTTTTCTTAATTTGAGTTTCATCTCTAGCAATCTTTGAAGTGTATGAATCTTTTTTCGGATTTTTTATTCTCTCTTGTATCACTTCATAAAGATTCTCAAATGCAAATTTCTTATCTCCAAAACATGAATAACTGCCAGAATGGCATGCAACATTTTTCTGCTTGACCCTAAACAGCAATGTATCTCTGTCACAATCATATCTTGCATTGATAAGCTCTTGGCAGTTTCCTGATGTCTCTCCTTTTTGCCATAATTTTTTCCTGCGCCTGCTGTAATATGTAGCTTTATTTGTCTTAAATGTCTTTAATAGAGATTCTTTGCTGGAATATGCAAGCATCAATATTTGGTTATTTTTATCTTGGACAATCGTAGGGATTAGGCCAACATTAATCCTATTGTTTTTATCAGCTATTCTTTTGTTTTTTTCAAAATCAAGCAATGAGACGAATGCTTCATCCAACTTGATTCTGCCAGTATACAATGCCATACCAAGCTGAGAATTTGCATTAAGAGACTCTATCTTTTTGATGTCATTTATTGTTGTTATGCCGCCTGCAACAGTGATCTTATTTTTAGTCGCTGCAGTAATTTTCTTGATTATATCAAAGTTAACTCCCTGCATCAAGCCTTCTTTATTTACATTGGTAAAAAGAAACTCTGAGCAATATTTCTCTAACTCTTTTATAAGTTGAAGTGGAGTTTTTTTTGTCTTCCTGGTCCAGCCTCTATCTACAACAAAATTATCTTTTGTATCAATTGCGACAATAATTCTGTCTTTGGGAAGTTGTTTTAGAAATTGCTTATTTGCTTTTGTGCCAATGATTATCTTTTTAGCTCCTACTTTCAATAGTTCTCTGGCTTTTTCTAGGGTGCGGATTCCGCCGCCAACCCTGCAATCTGCAATCTTACAGATCTGCTTTATCAGCTCAAGATTATCTTTTTTAAGATTATTTGTCTTAATTCCTTTATTGACTACATTTCCTAAGGCAGAATCTAAGTCAATAACTGCTATCTCCCCATATTTAGAAAATTCTTTAGCTAAATCCAGCACATTTTCTACTTCAAGCTTTTTCTCTCTGCCTTGCACTAACTGGACTGCTTTTCCATCCATCAGATCTATGCTTGGAATTATCATACTCTCACTTCCACGCCTTGTTTTTTCAGATAGTTTTTTACATCATTTATTGTATACTTCCCATAGTGAAATATTGAAGCTGCCAATGCAGCATCTGCCCTTCCTTGTTTGAAGACATCAGCTAAGCTGGATAACGAACCTGCGCCGCCAGATGCTATAACAGGAATATTAATTGCAGCAGAAACTTTCTTGGTAAGCTCTAGATCATATCCTTGCTTAGTGCCGTCTTTGTCTATAGATGTCAATAAGATCTCACCAGCTCCTAACTTTTCGACTTTTTTTGCCCATGATATCGCGTCAATCCCAGCAGCTTTTTTGCCGCTATTTATGAAAACTTGATAGCTTCCACCTACTTTTTTTGCATCAATTGCAACAACTATGCATTGGCATCCAAATATTTTAGCTGCTTTTTTTATGAGCTCTGGGTTTTTTACTGCTGCTGTGTTGATTGAAATCTTATCAGCGCCTGCATTTAGGAGATTTCTGATGTCTTCTAAACTACCTATCCCACCACCAACTGTAAAAGGAATGAAAACATTTTTAGAGACTTTTCTGACAACATCAACCATAGTTTTTCTACCTTCATCTGTTGCGCTTATGTCTAAAAATACAAGTTCATCTGCGCCATTTCTGCTGTATTTTTCAGCAAGAGCCACAGAATCTCCAGCAGTTTTTAGATTAACAAAATTCTTTCCTTTTACGACTTTTCCGTCTTTTACATCCAAGCAGGGTATTATTCTTTTTGTCAGCATTTTTGCACCTAAAATTTCACCTTTATATTATTATGATTCTAGCCATCTTCTCAATAATTCAATCCCTTGTTTTCCACTTTTTTCAGGGTGAAACTGGATAGCTGTTATGTTCTTGTATTTGACTGCACAGGCAAACTTCCCATTATAATCTGTTTTTGCTGCAATTATGCTTTTATCTTTTGGAACAATATAGTATGAATTGACGAAATACATATAACTCTCAGTAAAAAGATTATTTTTCTGTTTTCCTTTTTTATTTTCTGGCAATATCTTATTCCAGCCAATCTGCGGCACTTTGCCAGAGGTAAATTTTACAACTTTTCCTCTAAAAATACCTAATCCTTTGGTTTTTGGGCTTTCTTCGCTCTCTTCAAATAAAGCTTGCATACCTAAGCAGATTCCTAAAAACTTCTTTCCATCTAAAATTGCTTTTGTTATTGCAACATCCAGCTTTCTTTTTATTAGCTGCTTCATCATAAATCCAAAATTACCAACACCTGGAAAAACTATGGCACTAGCATTTTCTATCTCATTAGGCTTATCAGTAATGACAGCATCCTGCCTTAATACGGCAAAAGCATTCTTTACACTACTTAGATTGCCTGTACCATAATCAATTATAGCAATCGTCTGTTTATTGTTTATTCTCATCTAAATCATTCCTTTTATGCTAGGTATCTCATCGATCATTCTTAGATCCTTTGAGCAAGCCATCTTCATTGCCTTGCCAAATGCCTTGAAGATAGCTTCAATCTTGTGGTGATCATTTCTTCCAAACGGAAGATTTACTGCTATGTTGCACTGCAAGCCAACACTAAACGCATAAAAAAAATCTTCAACCAGCTCAGTGTCTAATTCACCACAAAACCTGTTTGTAAAGTCTGCATTAAACTTCAAATATGGGCGATTAGCTATATCAACAGCAACTACTGCAAGAGCATCATCCATAGGAAATGCAAAATAGCCTGCCCTATTTATGCCAAGCTTATCTCCTAAAGCTTCTTTGAAGGCTTGCCCTAATACCAATCCAGCATCTTCTATGGTGTGATGCTGGTCTACCTGCAGATCTCCCTCTATGTTCATTTTAATATCGAATAATCCGTGTTTTGCAAATGACTCAAGCATGTGCGTAAGAAAGCCGATAGGTGTCTTGATATTGCTTTTTTCACTCTTCCCTGAGCCATCTATGTTCAGATCTACAGAAATGTTTGTTTCAGTTGTCTTTCTTGTAATTTTAGATGCTCTCATGTTATCACGCTCACTAGTTTGTTGATATCTAATTGGTTAATATCCTCCAATATTTTTATGGCACCATTATTTAGCATCAATTTTTTTAACGATCTAGAATTTACATTAGAAGAGAGTATCCCTATTGATCTAATCCCTGCATTTTTAGCTGCATTTATATCGTCAATACTATCACCAATATATATGGCACTATTCTTGCTTGTTTTTCTAACTCCTAATCTCTTAAGCGCTAAATTTATTCCGAATGGATCTGGCTTTTGCTTTTTTTTGCAATCTTCCATACAGATAACTGCATCAAAGAAACCTAAAACATTAAACCTGTTAAGGACATAATATGCTTCAGCTTTTGGACGCCCTGTCACGATTCTTAGAGTGTATTTTTTATATAAATTCTTTAACGCTTCTCTTTTAAGAATAAACTTTTCATTATTTCTTAATATGTTATAAAACTCCTGGAACTTCTTAATTATATCCTGCTTTTTTATGCTCACACGTTTAGATGAAATAACTGCTTCTGTCAGATCCCAGTCATTGTTATAGCCGCCTTTTTCCTTAAATGACTGTATTTCTTTGTTAGTAATTTTTTGCTTTGTAAAGAATTCAGCAGTTTTCTTTATTGCTAAGCGATAGGAATTTCTTACATCTACTAATACCCCATCCATGTCAAACAAAATCACTCTTTCTCTCAAAATCTTCTTTATCTCATCAATCAGCATAGAAGATTGCTCTTTAGTTCCAAGAGTAATCCTCACACAATCTTTTAGAAGAGGGATTTTGCTTCTGTCTCTTACAAGAATTCCTGCTTTTGCAAGCCCTGTAACAACTTTGCTGCTGTTTTCTCCAAAGTCTGCAATCAGGAAGTTAGCTTCTGAGTTAAATGTCTTTATGCCTAGCTTATTTAGCTCAGATTCAATAAATTTTTTGCTTTCATTTATTCCATTGACGTATTTTTTTATAAATCCTGTGTCATTTAATGCAGCATTTGCTGCAATTACAGCGATAGAATTTACATTATAAGGTGAAGAAATCTTTTTGATCTCATTTATCCTATTTTTATCAGCAATTGCGTAGCCTAATCTCAAGCCAGCTAACCCAAATGCCTTTGAGAATGTTCGGATTATTATTAGGTTGTTATATTTGTTCAGCAAACCAAGAGATGATCTTCCATAAAACTCATAATATGCTTCGTCAATCAGAACGATGGATTTGTTTTTCTTTGCTTTTTGAATTATTTTAATAATATCGTCTTTAGCGATGGCTGTACCAGTAGGATTGTTTGGATTTACCAATACAACTAGTTTGGTTTTAGGATTTATTGCTGTAAGCAGAGCTTCTGTTGGGAAAATAAATTCATTCTTGACTGAACTATTATCTTTATCACTCTCTTTCTTATTGTATGGAATAGATACAATCTTTGCGCCAAGATTTTGCGCATAAACATTCAGCATCTCAAAACTTGGAGTTGGTATAATAACTGTATCATTTCTTTTGAGATAGGCATTAAAAACTAAACTTATCGCTTCGTCTGCGCCATTTGTGAGCATGAGATTATTGACATCAACTTTCAGATATTTGGCAAGTTTTTTCTTAAAAGCAGCATACTCAGGATAAGATGCTAGTTCTTCTGCTGCAATCTTTTTTATTGCTGCAATAACTTTTGGTGAGCAGCCTAATGTGTTCTCATTAAAGTCCAGTCTTAATTTTCCTTTTCTTCCTTCATTAACAGGATTATATTTATCAGCAGTATTTTTATTGATCATTTTTACCTCCAGAAATCACTGAGTTAGATAGAATAAGAAAATCGCTCTGCAGGATCTTGTCATAAACATCCAAGCCGTATCTTTCCAAAGAGTTCCCAGTATAAACAATGTCAATAACCAGGTCAGCTATCCCTTCCTGACAGGAAGTTTCTACGCAACCACTGACGTAAATTTTTTTAAATATATAGCCGCGCCTTTCCAGAAGATTGAGGTATTTTTTTGCAATCCTAGAATATTTTGCGGCGATGCAGACAGTCAGATTTCTTGGCAGTTCGCTAAATTCCATTTCTTTGCTGCCTAACAAGCATAATGTCGGTTTCCCAAATAATGCTTCCTTATCCTGCCAGCCAATCCTTTTTATAATTTCAATCTCATATTCTCTTTCTTCTAAGCAGTATTCTCTGTAAAGATCTTCGCCTGTCAAGCCAATTGCTTTTTTACCTTTCTTTTTCAGTTCCTTGAGCCAGAAAGGAACATCTTCTCCCCTCACTTCCAGGATTTTAGCTGGCTCTAGGTTTTTTAAATAGGTAAGAGCTATTTCCCTATATTTTCTCAGCCCTGAGTTTTTAGGAAGAATAACTGTGCAATCTTTACAATCTATCAAGAGCTCTTGGATTAACATTGTAATGCACCCCTCTGAGAAACAAATTTGGCGTCAATGCTAAAAAGGGCAACTAAGGAGAATTGAACTCCTGCCTCAAGGGCCACAGCCTTGTATTCTGCCACTAAACTATAGTCGCCATCAGGGTTGAGAATGAATCTAATCAATTCGTTAAATCTAAAGTAGCCATTTATCTGACTCTTTAATCTTTTATTTAGAAGATAGCTTTCTCTACTCTTATCTATAACAGTGAATACAACCAGCACTTTGCTGTGCATTTCCTGCCACTTCATCATCTGTTGCTGTATATAGAGATTTCATGTTGATCAGATGGAAGAAAATCCAAGTAAGGTATATATTTTTACCCGCGATAGTGCGGCTCTATTGAAATACGTTGGATTATACTATACCATCAGCGGCATAACTTTCCTTTCAGCTATTCTTAAATGCTCCCTGTATGTAGAAAGAGAGATTTTCATCTTTTTTGCAAGGTCTTTTAGCTCAATCTTTCTCGGATAGCCGTAATAGTTAAATTCAATCGCCAATGATAATGCTCTTGATTGCGTTCTAGTAAGCTCTGGCATCACTTTTGAGAAATAAACTTCATTAAGGTCTGTCTGAATAATCTTTTCTATCTTAAAATCCTCAAGCTTATAAGCATCTTTTTTTGTATGTGCAATAAACTGGTTTAATACATCCCTGTCCCAAGTGCAGACTTCCAATGTCTCATAGCCAGTCTCATCAACAATAATAGGCTTGACATACAGGACTTTCTTGAGATGTGTGTTGAAAAGCATCCTATCTTTGTTTTTTGTCTTGTATGAGAAAAATAATAGATTGCCATTAACTTCAAGATTAGCAACATTTTTGTCTTTCTTTAGGTCAATAATAAATCTCTTAGTGTTTTTTTCGTCTCCTATAAGATTTTCAAAATGCAGAAAGTAATAATAGCCAGAATCCTGATATCCTTCAAGAGGATAACCTAAACTCTTGCACCTGAACTTTTTGCAGCGATTGCCTATAAAGCAATCATGCCTTAGTTTTATTTTAGCGTACCACATACCCGCGATAATGCGGTAGAGGTATAAAAATGTTTTCTTAGAATAAAAGTAAAAAGAAGAGATTATTGTTTATCTTATCTACTTCATTCCCTTTGCGATCTTCAACGCAACAATCGCAACTTCCTGCTGCTTATTGTCTGGCTTTTTTGTTGTAAGGAGCTGCATGCCTATGCCTGGCAGTATGAATGCTTTCATCAGAAGGTTACTGCTGTACTTTGCGCTCAGTTTTAGAAGCTCATAAGAGACGCCTGCAACTATAGGTATGAATAATACTCTTACAGGAAACAGCACAAGCTTTTGAAGCCAAATATTATACGCTTTAACTGCAGGAAAAAGATAGAACATTATGCTTGGGATTAATGAAAGGATAAAAATGCTTACTACAAAAACCATCATTATGAATGCAGTGCCGCATCTTGGGTGCATGGTTGGGAATCTTTTGCAGTTCTTTGTAGTTAAAGGCAGATTTGCCTCATAGCAATACACTGCACGATGCTCTGCGCCATGGTATTGAAATAATCTTTTAACATCTTTCATTAAAGATATCACTAAGATGTATGCGATAAATAGAGTAATCTTGATCAATCCATCGACTAGATTAAACAGGAATGGCTTTGAGGCTTCTCTTACTCCAAATAAGTCTGTAAGAAAGTAAGGCAAGGCTACAAAGAACAATATTGTAAATCCCAAGCTAGTTAAGATCAGAAGGATAAGCTCTGTAAGAGAGAATTCCTCTTCTTCCTCAACAAATTGGTTTGCGCTCCAGATCAATGCCTGCATCCCAATCATCATCATCTCAATAAGATTTGTGACGCCACGGATAAATGGCCACTGCATGAAACCATGCCTGTATTTTCTCAGCTTTTGCTTTTTTGAGATGATCTTGCCTTTCTCATTCCTTACAGCGATAGCAATATTCCTTGAAGCTTTCATCATAACGCCTTCGATCACTGCCTGGCCGCCTATAGAGATTTTTGGTGATGTCATATTGTATAGTCTTATTTCAAGTCTTTTTTCATTTTATCAAACTGCTTTTTAGTAATCTTACCGGCAGCGTATCTTTTTTTGAGAATATCAAGAGGCTTTTCCCTGTTTTTTTCTACATGCTTGCCTAATACATATATGATAAGCCAGATCAACAGGCCAATAGAAACTATCATCAGGATCATAGGCAATGCCATGATAAGTATTACAGCAAGGACTATAACAACAATCCAAAACAGGATGCCATATTCCCTCCGGTATCTTTTGATGTCCATAACATAATCAAAAGCAGATACCTATTTAAAGCTTTTTTGTTTCTCTCAGTTGTATGAAATACATATTCCTACTATCAGGCGAGAATGTAAAGTTTGCACTTGCTGAAGTTAAGGCGATGTTTAGTGTTAAGAATGCAAAGTTAGATGGTAGAGTCTTGGTTGCAGCAATAGGTGATTTTGACGTTAAGAAAGCCGGTGAGCTTGCATATACACATAGGATATGTGAATATCTGTTTGATGCAGATTCCATTAATGTTATTGATAAGATCAAGAAATTTGATTTTCAGAATATTTACAAAAAGAACTTTGTTGCAAGAATCATCAATACTGGAAATAAGGAATCTAAGTTTACTGAGAAACAGCTTGGTAGCATTG
>JAGVZX010000108.1 GCA_018302185.1 Candidatus Woesearchaeota archaeon | reverse complement strand
ATTCTCCTTATTTTGCAATTCAAATTCAGCTAATGTTATCGTGCTTCCTGCAAAGCTGTTTGTCTCGATGATATCTGCGCCTGCCTTAAGATAAGCCTCATGGATGCTCTTTACAACATCTGGCCTTGTGATGTTAAGATACTCATTGCAGCCTTCATACTTATCTCCTCCAAAATCTTTCGCAGTCAAGTTAAATGCCTGCAAGCATGTGCCCATGCCTCCGTCTAAAAGAAGTATCTTTTCTTTAAGCAGCTCTCTTATGTCAGCTTTTTTCAGTATGCTCTTTCCTGGCTTTTTATCTGCCATTGTCAACATTGGTTTATATAATTAATACATAATTGATATAATTAATGCATGATTTTATTCCTGCACTTTAAATGCATTTTGTTTTATAGTTGGCATAATTTTCTATTCCTAAGCCTAAAGATAGCATTTCCAACCATCCTTTATTAATATTCCTGACTAGAATATTCTTATAGGAATAATTGTGGCGGTATTTAATCTTCAAAGAATTTCAATGGCTTTTCCGCAATTAAATGATCCCGACTTCCTTAAGGTATTTCCTGGCATTAACTTTAAATTTCTTGCCGCGACCAAACATTTTGCTAAAGAGAGAGCTACTTGCATGCAATTGGCTTTCTATAAGCATCTTTTGCTGCTTGAATAAGGAATTATCTTCTTTAAGCTTATTTGCATATAGTTCGACATAGTCCATGTCTGTTTTTGGAATTGTCTTATTCTTCATTTTAGTTCACTTTTTACTATTGGCAGATATTCCTTAAATTTTTCTGCTTTTAGTATATCAGCGAAGAAAGTTCTTAAATGCTTTGCATCTTCTAGGTCTTTTTTGCCTGCTAACACAAATTCCTTATATGATATCTCAAATTCAATAGGAGGAATCTTAAATTCAAAATCATTTATTCTTATCTTCTGAGGATGAGCAAATTCAAAATATTTTGCTTTTTTTGTTGCATTGAAATGTATAAGCTCAATGTTTGGGAACATTTTATCTTTTAAGGCAAACCTTATACTGCTCAAATCCTTGATATAATCATAACAATCCTCAGCGGAATCTCCTTGATAACACCAAAATCCATCTTTATTAAGCGAATCAAAAAGTTTCTTAAACTTATCTAAGGAAATAACTGGCATAATAATATCTACATCTTCAGTACCTCGAGTTCTGCCAGTGCTTATGCTTACAAACCCACTGACTACCAGATAATCAGAATATCTTACCAGCACATCTAAGAACTTTTTAACAAATAAATCTAAGTCCGTTAACTCTCTTTCTATTACAATTACATCTCTTTCTAACACATAGCCCTTTTTTAAGTTATCCATAATAGATGTATATCTCTTAATCTATATAAATATTATTGCAGTGAACCTTTAGAATTTCTGGCTGTTTATTGAACTACCTATGCTGCGTTCTTCTCTCTCTTGAGATCAAGTGCTTCAGGTTTTCGATCTCACTCATCAGCCTTAATTTCTCTTGGTCTGCTTGAAATATCTGCTTTGTAAATTTTGTAAGCTCAAAATCCTCTGCTTTTATCTTTTGAGAGATGGAATTGAACTTATTTATTTCAGAAACAGCTTTTGTAATATTTACGTTAACCAAATCCAACTCTCTCTTCAGGTCATTATAACGATTAACATCTGTCTTTAACCTGTCAAGGCCATCTCTTACTTCATGGTCTGTGTTTTCCAAAAGCTTCTGATGCATCCTTGTCTTTTGCAGCTTAAAATCCTCAACTTCATGCTGCAATTCTTCTCTTAACTGCCCGATATTCTCAGCCTCTGCTCTTAATTTCTCAAGATGCATCTCATTGACTAGCTTAATCTCATTCAGGCTGTCTCTAAAATTCTTGCGCATATCTACCAGATCCTTTGACAAATCACTAATTGCAGTCTTCAATATAGAAAAATCTTCCTGCATCTTGGTCATCTGACTGTTAACTCTCTCAAATTCCTCTGTCGGATGGACAATCTGTTTTAGTTTCTGGAGCATAACATACCTCAATCAATAGATAGAGAATAGCTTGTTTTTATGTTTTATCATTTTTCACAACAAATTTTTTAAATTGCCTGCTTTAAGTTAACTTATTATGGTAATAGAAACTTTGGATCTTGTAGCAATAACCAGGAAAGCATATAATCGTGCTAGAAATGACTGGGCAGTCAACCATGATGAGCCTATTTTAACAAGAGAAGAACGCTTTAGATATTGGAATGCAAAAGAGCAAGCAAAAACTGCATATGCAAACCAAGTCTTTGATGCCGTTAAGGATAAATTTGAATTATATGGCATTGTAGGTGGTATTGAGTTATATGTTAATAAAGAATCTGTAAGAGCATTTACTAAAGATAGTAGTAGTGCAGAACTCTGGCGAGATTATAAAACAGGCACTTTATTCTATGCAGCAAAAAGAAATTCAGAAGACAAAACACCATCGCAATATTCAATAATATATACAGATACTGCTTTAAACCCTGAGAGATTATATATCCCAAGCATGTGGCCATGGAAAACCAAAAAAAAGAGAGTTCTTAATTCATTAATTAAATATTCAAAAGGAGTAGATATCCAAGATGCATTCTGGGGTGCAATATTAATGTTAGGCGGCATTTATGACAGCAGCAATTATCTTTTGAGACAATTATTGGATATCGAAAGCTCTACAGCCAATACCATGCAGGTTGTAGAAAGAACTGCCATAGATTTAGCAATTATAGCCATAGGATTCAGCTTATTTAAACGCGGAATACCAAGAACAATGTTTAGAAGTAAAAATAACGAGGATTTACAGACACCTATCAAAATAAATAGTGCAGATGACGAAAATGGTTTATATGTTTTAGACAGCATCAGACATAATTTTAATAAAGAAAGACCATATGATTTCAGAGCAGATGTTTCATCTACCAAATAATAACTGCAACACCAATCATCACAAGTCTTATTATCTCAGACAGGACACACATTCCCCTGCTTTTTAGTGAGCATAAAGTTCTCTTTGAAATCTATCGGCGCATCTATTATCCAGATGTTTTTCTTATCATCAAGAGCTTTCTTCAGTATTTTAGAAAAATCTGCAGTCTTGTTTACTCTCACTCCTTTCAATCCAAAGCTCTCAGCCAATTTCACAAAATCAGGGTTAGTAAAATCTATCCCATAAGAATGACCAAATGCATTATGCTGCTTCCATTCTATCATACCATACTTATTATCGTTAAATATCACAACAACAAAAGGATTGCCTAATCTCTTTGCTGTCTCTAGCTCTTGGACATTCATCAGAAAGCCACCATCACCGCATATAGCAACCACTTTTTTATCAGGATGGACTAATTTTGCTGCAATCGCTCCAGGCAATGCAACTCCCATAGAAGCAAGCGCATTATCTATTATGCAGGTATTTGGCTCGTATGCTTCATAATTTCTTGCAACCCAGATCTTGTGCGCGCCAACATCGCTAATAAGTATATCAGTATTGCCCATTTGCTTTCTGACTTCGCTCAGGATATACTGAGGCTTTAATGGAAAGCTTGTATTTTTTTCTTCCTTGTCATAGCTTTCAACAATTTTTTTTCGTAGCTCAAAAAAGTATTTTGTGTCTTTCTTTTTCTCTCCTTGCAGCCTTTCTTTCAATGCCCTCAAAGTATTTGAAATATCTCCCACAACTTCTATTGTCGGGTTATAATATTCTTCAACTTCGCTTGGAGTGAAATCTATATGCACAATCTTCTTGTCTTTTTTGAAATTCCAGTTGCTTGCAGGAATCTCGCTTTCGTCATAACCAAGAGTGATTACTAAATCAGCTTTTGAAAATGCACAATAATAGATATCTTCTTTATGTAATCCTGTATTTGAGAATACTGATAATAGCGAATATTTGTTTTTTGCACCAAGCGCGCCTTTGCCCATCTGTGTCTGGACTGCATGTATCCCAAGCTGTTCGACAAATTCCCTCAACTGGTTAGAGACTCTTGTCCTCATGCTTCCATTGCCTGAGAGAATTAAAGGAGATTTGCTCTGCCTGATCAGTTCAGCAGCCATGTCCAGTGCTTTTGAATCTGCGCTTGGCCTTCTGACTCTATTTTTTTGAAATGGGATTCCGTTGACATCATGCTTTGCAACATCTTCAGGTAATTCTATGTGCGTAGCTCCAGGTTTTTCCATCTCTGCAACCTTGAATGCCTTTCTTATAACTTCAGGGATGACAGACGCAATGTTGATGCCTGTATTCCATTTAGTAATCGGCTCAAATGCCTTAACAATATCAACAAACTGAAAATTTTCTTTATGTTTCCTATGCACTCCAGCTTGTCCAGTTATTGCAACAAGAGGCGCATGCCCTAAGTTAGCATCTGCAACTGCTGTCATCAGATTTAATGCACCAGGACCAAGTGTTGAAAGACAAACTCCTGCTTTTCCAGTCAATCTTCCATATATTGCTGCCATAAAAGCAGCTCCTTGCTCATGTCTGCAGTTGATGAATTTAATTTTGGAGCGGCTTAAACTATCTAACAGATCAATATTCTCTTCTCCTGGCAGTCCGAAGATGTATTCAACTTCCTCTGCTTCCAGGCATTTTACGAACAAGTCTGATGCTTTCATGCGAATAAAACCTCATCAATTTAGCTTAATAAGCTATAGCATAGTTTAGGTATATATAGTTTATTATTTGTAATTGAATTTACTTTTATTGATAGGATTATTATTTAAGAAACACATAAAAATTCTCATAACTTTAATCTCAAGGCTCCCTGACATTCACAATCATCACTTTGAGCTCAGTCATCTCCTCGATAACATACTTAGGGCCTTCTCTCCCAAACCCAGAATTCTTTACTCCACCGTATGGTTGGTTATCTATCCTGTAAGTAGGAACTTCATTTACCATAACACCGCCAACATCCAGCTCATTAAATGCAAACATTATCTTATCTATGTCTTTTGTGAAAATGCCAGCTTGCAACCCATATAAGCTGTTGTTTGATCTCTTTACTGCATCCTTAAAATCCTTGTATTTTTGCAGCACAACTACTGGTCCAAAAATTTCTTTTGTACAGACAGGGCTAGTTTCAGGAACATTTGCTAAAATTGTAGGAAGATAAATGCTTGTAATATTTTTATCTCTCTTTCCGCCAAACAATAATTTGCCACCGTCTTTTACTGCAAGATCAACCCATTGCTCAACACGCTGCGCATTTTGCACATCAACCATGCTTGCAACATCTGTCTTGTCGTTTAATGGATCGCCTACAACCAGAGTTTTGACTTTAGACACTAACTTCTTAGAAAACTCATCAAATACTTTTTCATGCACATAAATTCTTTGTACAGAAATGCAGCTTTGGCCTGCAACTGCAAATCCTCCAACACTTACTCTTGAAGCAGCTAATTCAACATCTGCATCATCATGGACTATCAATGCAGCATTTCCTCCTAGCTCAAGAGTGACTTTTTTCTTGCCTGCTTTATTCTTTAATCCCCAGCCAACATCTGCGCTGCCTGTGAATGATAATAATTTGATCCTGTCATCTGTTATCAATGGCTCAGCAACACTTGTCTTGCATGGCAAAACGCTAAATATTCCTTCAGGCAAACTTTGATTTTCACTGATCTTGATGCTCTCAAATATCTTTGCAAGCTCCAATGCGCACAACGGTGTTTTAGATGCAGGCTTGATTATTACAGGATTGCCTGCTGCAATTGCAGCTGCTACTTTATGGCAGACTAAATTAAGCGGAAAATTAAAGGGGGTGATGCCAGCTACTGGACCGATTGGAAATCTTTTGACAACAGCAAATCTTCCTTTTGTGGAGCTTACTATATCAACAGGTAAGACTTCACCACCTACACGTTTTGCTTCTTCTTTTGCTATAGTAAAAGTAAGAATTGCCCTATCAACCTCTGCTCTTGCATCTTTTATTGCCTTGCCGTTCTCTAATGTAAGTATTTTTGCAAGGTTTTCCTTGTTCTGCTTTAATGCGCATGCAGCTTTTCCAAGTATCTCACTTCTTTCAAAGCTAGAATATTTTTTAGTTATTTCAAATGCTTTTACTGCACCTGCTATAGATGCTTCAACATCACCAGGCTGAGCAAGAAAGACTTTTGCGACAATGCTGTTCTCATAGGGAAATATGACATCGATCGCTTCATGGCTTGATCTCCATCTGCCTGCTGCATAGAACTTATATTCGCCTAAATAGTTAGTGTGAGATTTCTTTGGCTGGTCTGCAATCAATCTGAAGAGAGAATCTTTAGCTGATTTAGCTGCAGCATTTGAGCTAGGAGAACTATGTTTAGATTTTTTCGAGCCTTTTGGGCGCCCTCTTTTGGATTTTTTCTTTTTAATAATTCCACCTGTTTTATTGCAAATTTATAACTTTAGTATTTTACTTACTAAGCATTTATTGCTAATTTATACTAAATTAAGTACTGTCCAAATAACACTTCCTACCCCTCTATTTTCTCACAATAAGCATAGTTAGAATTACTGGTTTATTAATCTTTAGGAGGAGTTTTAATCACTTATGAGAAAGGAAATGACAAATTTTGATGATTTAAGCAGCTTTTCTATCTGGGATATTTATAGGATAAAGTATCTTCTTCTGTAACTCAATTAATGCATTTTGTTTTGCCTGATCATGATGTGTAATTTCTCTATCATGTATAATTTCTTCATAATACAGTGATATGAGATTAATTAGAGGGTTATCTCTTTGGTATTTTGCACTTCTTCGTTTTGAGTGCTGGTAAACTTCACCAACAGCTCCAAAACCCATCCAAGTTCCAGACATTGCCATCGCATCTGCTTCCAAAGCTTCATCTAATGAGATTTTTCTTTCCTGCACTTTTATCCCCAATATTCTTGCAATATTTAATACCAATTTACGCTTTGTGCCAGGTAGTATGCTCTGTTTCAATGAAGGAGTTATCAACACTTCATCTTTGATAAAATAGACGTTTTCTCCACCGCCTTCAAGCACATAACCATCAGGATCCAATAATAATGCCTCATCAAATCCATTTTGCTTTGCTTTGACTTTTGCTTTTCCAGCTTCGCCATAATTATCTATACCTTTTGTCAATCTTCCTGGTGTCATTATTCCTTTAATAGGCCCTTTTGGCTCATAAACCAAGAGTTTAGGCAATCTAGGTAATCCATCTATACCATTTGCCTCACCTGAATCAAGATATCTCCCAACATTTTTTGCAGTGACTTCCAGATAAACTTCATGCAAAATAGAATCAACACCTATTTGAGGAGCAATCTCCCCCTGCTTGTTAAGGAATTCTCCTTTACCTGCTGCAGGCCTTATATATATTAATCGCGGCTTTCCTTTCTCATCTGGCTCTAAGCTTACTAATCCATTCTCTAGGCTTTTTGTTATTATTTCTACAATACCTTCTCTTACAGTTCTCTTGCTTGTATGCAGATAAACACTTTCCTCTGGCTTCAGTAGTGTTTCTCCTGGGTTATTTTTTAAATATGCATCATGGATTTCAGTATCTTCTCCTTTTCTTGTAGGAGGCACTAAAGAAAAGCTTCTCATTGACCTAAACAGCCTGTCGACATTTTCGTCTAATGTTAGAATATTTACTTTTGTGGGATCTCTTTCTGACCTGATTGCTAGAACACCTTCAAAAACACCTGTAGCGTAATGCCTTACATGCTCCCATGGAGAAGCTCCAAATCTTCTTCTGTATTCCTGGACTTCCATCATCTGGTTATAAGGCCTTCTGAGGAGTTTTCCTTTTTCATCGTGGGTTCCAAGGCGCCATACCAAGTGAGGCTTATCGACTTGTCTAGTTAACACTCCGTCTTTTTCTGCAGTTGCCACACTCTCTAGTGTTCTTCCTGTCATTTTTTCAAGCACTGGCATCATTTTAAACAATTTAGCATTAAAACAACTTAATTTACTTACTAAATTTCTCCCCTCTAAAATGGTAATACCCTTCTGCTTTAAAAATATTTTTATTTATTTTTGAATAATCAGAAAAACTATGGAAGAATTAGAATTACGCATAGCTGCAAACAATCTCTTTCTCAACAGCTTGCTCTGCATTATTTTCTATTCTCTCTCCACTCTGAGAAGCATTAATCTCCTTTTTATCACTTACACAAAATCCTCCATCTCTTGCTTTCTCCATTATCTCCATTATCCCCTCGGCAGAATGCACAATGTTCATCGCCTCTCTTATTCTGGCAGCGCCTTCAATGCCTTTTGTAAAATGCTGCGCCATTACTTTCAATTTTTGCGCAGATATTATCTCAAACTTTTCTGCTAGCACGGAATATTCAAAAAACATCTCAAATTTATCTGGCGATTTACCTTCTAGGTTTGGTTGATTATATCTAAATAATACTGCCTTGATCTTATATCTCCGTTTCCAAACACAGGGATATCAAGAGCTTCTTTTACTGCGCGAATATAACTCCAGTCAGCTTTGCCAGAATATCCTTGCGGCACTGTCCTGCCATGCAATGTTAATGCACTTGCTCCAGAATCTTGTATTATTTTAGCAATCTTAATTGTCTGCGCATACCCTTCCTCTTTATTTTCCCTATCAGCTCTTCTCATCTTAACAGTAATCGGCACAGAAGAATTCTTAACCATTGTCCTTACAATCTCTCCCAACTTCTCAGGCTTTTCCAATAATGCTGCGCCTGCGCCTGTGCAGGTTACCTTATGGACAGGGCATCCTAAGTTTAAGTCAATCAGATTTACTTTATCCTGCAGGATCCTGCATGATTTAGCTATGCTGTCCAATTTTGTGCCAAATATCTGAATGCCTACTGGCTTTTCTTCTTCTACTGTCTTTAACATCCTCATAGAATTGGGAATTTCACGACTAATGCCTTCAACATTTATGAATTCGCTGTACACAAACCCAGCGCCATACTTCTTGCACAATACTCTGAAAGCTACATCACAGATGCCTGCCATGGGTGCTAAAAATAAGTTGTTCTTTACAGTTATGTTTGCAAACTTCATTTTATAGAGAAAAAAGCGCGTGTTTTATATAAATATTGAGGAGAAAATCAACTATAATTTCTTAACAGAGTGTACAATGCATCTTGTGTTTGGGTCATATAATCTTGCGCCTGAGAACTGTGCTCTCCAAACTTAGCAGCAATGCTTTGATAAAATATTCCTGCTGAAATCAAGTAACTGCCTAATACATCTAAGTTCTTGCCTAGTCCTGGTGACTTTGCTTGCTGTGCAATTATATCCAATTGGTTTTTTACAGGGTCAGTCTGGGCAGTTTTTGCTTGTATAGCATCTGCTGCAGGATTTCCAGGACCAAGCGCTTGTTTTGCACCAGCTTTTAGTTTATCATAAAATGCCTGTATTAAACTTTGATTGCCTGGACCAATGCCGCGAGCTTCATTTACCATTTTAGTTGTAAAGACTTGTGCCTTATTTAAAAAACTAACTCAAAAAAACTGGATACCATAAGACGAAAATAACTATAACAACTTATTGTTGCGTAAACTCATACAACTCCATAACCTACTACAGCTTCTATAGCTACTACAACTCCTACATTTGCCATCTCAAGATACCCTATACTGCCTTAGTATAGGCATAGCAAGATTTATATACCTGTGTCATATAATCGTATATTGGGGGTAAGTAGGACTTTCATTGATTGCTTATTTGATGATAAATAAGAGGATAAGCCAATAAACTATCAGCATTACAATTTTAATTCAAAAATCACCCCTAATAAAACAGGTGAACAACATGGTAATACTATTTGATCAATTTAATCTGCCAGAAGACATCTATGACATAATCTTTTCTACAGAGCAGCAAGATATAGTAGGTAGGATGCTGATTAACACGATGAAGCTAAATGGCGGCGTTATGAGCAAGACAGAGATGTCTTTGTTTGCTACAAAGCTTCATGAAGGCAATCTTATTGTTTCTGTGCCTCAGGGTCCTGGACCGATAAAGAAAGAGATAAAGCTGAGCTATAACAAAAGGCAATTTTATGATAGAATCTTAACACCGATGAAAAGCATGGGTCTGATAGATTATGACCTGTATGCAAAGAATTACAAGATATCAGACAAATTCAACAAGCTCATGATAAAGATTGGCTTGATGTGGCTTAGAGAGATAAGGTAGAAATATAGCATTAGATGTTAAGATAGCCCAAACTTATTTTAATTTTGCGGATGTTAAATGGTAAAAGCTTTATTTCTTGCTGCTTTTCAACTTGAAAAGAATTGATATCACAAAGAGGGTAAAAGCTGTCAGCAGAAACACTATAAATGAGTAGATTGCTGCCATCATCAGAGCGCTTAAAAAGCCTATTGCCGGAGATAAAGTTGTTGTAGGCATTGAGATGATGAAACTTCCTATTGTCAGCAAAAGCCAATAAACCACAACCATCGTCATCACATCAGGCTTTAATCTGGTTTTCTCTGAAAGTATGGCTGATATTGCCGCAAATATCAGTGCAGAAGCTATTAGCAGAACAATGCCTGTGCTGAATTTAAATAGCACGACAGAAAGCAAGCCTACTGCTACGCCGATTATAACGTCATGCTTTTTAAAGTCTTTTATGATGGTTTTTATTGTATACATATTATCACCTTCATCTTTTTTCTCTTTTTTGTTTTGCATATTGTCGTTAATCTTAATAGCTAAATCTTTCTTTAACTTTCTCACGAAATTTTTTCATATCAAAAGAGCTTTTACCCGTTTTTTTATACTTTTTGAAAACTTTTTTGAATTCGTCAAGATGCAGTATAAAAGGGTCATACTCTGTTAAGATATAAGCATAAAATGCACCTACTGAATTATAAATCGATTCGCATATTTCTAGTAGTTTTTCCAAATTCCCATGACGTTCTGGGATGTAATCATCAAAAAATATTTCTATTATTATAACTTCTCCAGTGTTTTTTATTGAAAAATCAGCATCAAATCCACCACTTTTGCTATCAGCAGTAAACGGAAAAGATGTCACTCCATTTATTGATGCAAACTTTTTTATAAGATTTGATAATTCATTCATTGTTGGGGGCTTCTTAAATTCAAATTCAAAATCTGGGTTTATGTCATTTAAATTATTATGGGTGAAATTTGAAAATACTTTTGTGAATTCTATGTCATTGCATAAATTAAAAAAAACTTTAACGAAGTTTTTTACATTTTCTTCTTCAAGTGGAACTTTTTTTACTATTCCCATATAGAATGATGTACTCATTGCAACACCTCCCAAGGAACTCCTTTTAAATCTAGGGTATCCTGTATATATTTTGGCGGGTTTGTTCGGAGTTCAAATATATAATTATCTATCTGGCCACTTGCTTTTATGTCTTTCATATAATTATTCTGTTTTAATATTCTTTTAACTTCATCAGCCTGCCTAAGAGAATCTGCAGCATCCCAATCAAGACCTTTCATCTCATGCAGTATCTTCTTTCCTTGAGGACTTAAAGTTGATACATCGCCCGGCCACTTCTTTCCATTCGTTAATAGAAATTCTTCTTCAAAATGCTTAATTGTGAAACCTCTTTCTTTTAATTTCGACCCACCTTCAATCTCCCATACATTGCCAAGGCTTTTTCTAGTTCCACGCAGTTTTTGCTCAAAATTAGGCACGCCATCAAAATCCAAAGCCCCCTGAATTTGTCTTCCTATCCTCTCATTCGGCAGATTGTGGGTTTCTACTGCACCTAAAATATCTTCCATAAATTTGGTTTTTAAGTTTGGATTCGCAAACTTTTTCCTTGTTACATCATCCAATTTATTCAAGAAATTAACTCTTAGACTTGCTGTTCTCTCACCCATCGATACTCCTGCAAATCTTAGTAGATTGCTTTGTTCGGCTTCTGTTAAAGCTGTTAGAGGATGTATCTTCTTCCCATGTCCCATGAACATAAATGTTGACGCAGCTCCGAGATTTGTGTAATATAATCTCTCTAATGGGTCAATATCAGGGAATGCTTCTTTCAGGAGATATGTGCCTCCTACAAGGCTTCCACCAATCAGCAGCCTTGTCTTCATTGATGTACTTGCTGCTGTCTTCAATATCTTACCTGCTTTTGAAAGCTTTGATGCTACGCCTGCGAGCTGGCCTGATTTAGCCAGACCTTTTACTATACTCGCGGCAGCTCCTGCGCCTTTAGACAATAAAATACCTTCGCCAACTGCTGTGGCGATGTAGCCAGTAGCAAAGCCTATATTCCATGCACCTGTAAATAGACCATAGTCCGAAGTTCCTTCTCTGATTCCAAAGAACTCTGCAGATGATTTTCTTATTCCGGTCTCTTGTATCCTGTATTCAAATGCCTCTAATATTATGCCAGGACCTTGCTGGCCAAGCTGCTCTATTCCTCTTCCTGCATCCTCCATAACTTGTATTCCATCACCTTTCACTATAGATCCGACAAATTCTACAGTATCACTTATCTCCATAACCGCACCATGCGCAAATCCGCTGCCAAATCCTGCGCTGCCTATTGTTAATCCCTTAAATGTGTTCTCAATTGCCTGTATGAATGAGATAATAATTCCCTGTTCGTATATTACAGGCAATTTCTTCTCGTTGTTATTGACATCTTTTGCAACTATATTAACATCTATGCCAAACGCTTTTGTAGAGAGCCAATTGTAAGTGAAGCCATCTTCGTACATGCCCTCTGAGAAGTGTGACGTGACTGTGTTCCCATCCATCTTTAGTGTAATTGTAGCTACTTCAACATTGTCACCTACATTGTATTTTACAAGCCCAGTTATGGAAAGGATGCCTGTGTCTTCTGTCTTCATGCTTATTATGGTTACATCAGGTGGGGTATTTTCTACAACAGTCGGATCATCATCTATACTATCTTTTAACTTATCACTGTCTGTATCAAATGTCCTCGGACTGCTTCCTATCTCTTGTTCTTTTAAATCCGATAATCCATCCTTGTCTGTATCAGCCCTTAGGGGATTAGAAGTAACATGATACTCTTCTATAAGGCTAACATAATCCTCATCATTCTCAAGCTTCTGTAGCACTGTTGCTAACTTATCAATATTCTTTATTGTATTAACATACCATCCTTCTTTTTCTTCATAATCATCCAATCCGTCATTGTCAGAATCTGCAAGTGTGGGGTAACTTATAGGAACATAATAATTATTAACAGGAGCTCCCATCTCTTCTCCATCACTCAGCCCGTCACCATCACTATCAGGATTAGTAGGATCTGTCGTAATAAACTTATAAGGGTATCTTACTCGCATTCCGTTTGTTTCTTCGTAATCAGATAATCCGTCTCCATCAGAGTCCTTCTCTTTAGTGAATTCCCTATATGCTTCATTATTGTTCTCTCTTATTTCTCTTGTACTCCCTTCTGGGTCAACTTTTACATATACATTGTCAGAATCAGCGTCTACAAACCATTCCACAGATGCAATCTCCACACCATTTCCCGGAACATCAATAGTATCTGTACCAATTAATTTTCCTCCTGATCCAGGATTACCCTCATAAAAATTCACCTTCAAATTATATGCAGGCACTGGCTGGCTATTATGGATACGTGCCTTCACCCTTATTGTCTCTTCGTCTGAATAAACTTCATCTGCCCTGTTCCATGCTATATTTGATTGTGCCTCCCATCCTGAAGGATCAGCAATAAACCATGAGCTCAGATGATTTGTCTTTGCCCACGCATAATTATCGTTAGTGTTGATACCTTGTATTGGTGCTGCCACCGGCACTCCATCATTCTCATCAAAATAATATATCTTAAGCTGATTTTCTGAACCTTCTAATTTTGCCTCATCATAATATATCTTTATTGTTGCTTCTGTAAAATTAGATGTTGTAGAAAAGTCTATAATCTCTGACGAAATTCCTGAAAGAGACGTTACCGGCACATAAGGAGCATCCTCTTTCTTTATCTCAGTTGTCTCACTTAAGTCTCCTATACCGTCTATTGTCATCTCTGCTTTAACTGTCTCATTTACAAAAGCTTGTTCGTAAATATCAGAACCATCTATAACTCCGTCACCATCAGAATCTCCATTTAGTGGATTACCTTTTAATTCAACTTCACTCTTATCATTCAGCCCATCTTTATCTGTGTCTGTGCTTAACGGGTCTGTCCCAAGCAATTTCTCTTCTTTATCAGTCAATCCGTCTGCGTCTGTATCTCTCATATATGGGTTAGAGCCAAACTCTTGCTCGTTGTAGTTCGTCAGCCCATCATTATCAAAATCTTCGTTGCCGTCAGATAATCCATTTTCATCTGAATCATATTTAATAATATTTGTTTTTGATATTAATGCTTCATACGTATCAGTAAGGCTATCACTATCTGAATCAGATGAGAGAGGATTAGATCCAAGCATATATTCTGCGTAATTTGTTAATCCATCCCTGTCAAAGTCCTCTCTATCATCTGTTATGCCATTCTCTGCTTCATTATCCGCGGTTCTTGAGGAATCAGAGTCATTATACAAAGGGTGTGTCCCTAAGGCATCTGTTTCATAAAAATCAGGCATGATGTCTGTGTCAACCAATCTGGTTATCCCTTTTGCCGTTGGGTTTTCAACAGGATCTTTTGAGATTACATTAAATGTGTTGACTCCTTCTGTGATATTAACACTGTAATTAGCTTTGCCTTCTACTAAGGATAGCATCTCACCATTTACAGTTACAGTTGCATCAGCTTCAGTTTCTATCGCAAAAGAATAAGATGGATCATCTAAAGTTGGGTTCTCTGTCAGCCCTGTAAGTTTCAATTCAGGAGGCGTGTTATCAACAATAATCTCGATAGATTTTGTTGTCTCAACATTCCTGACATTATCTATAGTTCTGTAATAAACAGTATTCAGCCCTTCATTCTTCAGTGTAAATGGCCCAATGTATTCTATCCAAGCACCGTCCAAATTTACTTTATATTCTGTTTTTGCAGCACCAGAACCTTGGCCTTCATCTGCTGTAAGTGTAATCTGCGTGTTAGAGGTGACGTAGTTTTTACCAGAGATGTACTTTGGTGTGCCTAGAGTTAATTCTGTCACTGGATTTTCCTTGTCTATCTTAATCACACTTGTGCTTTTAATCTCTTCTTTATTGCCTACATTATCTGCTGAATAATATCTGAGATATCTGTTGCAGATTGTATCCTGCGGACATGCAACTGATAAGGATATCCTTTCCATGCTTGGTGTACAGGCATTATCTGTGTCCATACAATATTTTGTTAAGGCAACACCGGAATATATATCAAGCGGAGTTAAGACAACATTAACATCATCTGCCTGCCATTCTGCAGGTGCATTATCAGCTGTCACTGGATGTAATCATTGCCTCTAGCTGGATCACATTCTCCGATCTGGCAGTATTTTGTCCAGACTATCCCAGAGCTAGGCGAAGGGTCTGACGGCATGATTGTTATTGTCGGATCAGAATTTATCCAGATATTATTGAACGCATAATCATCACTTGTTGTTGGATCTGTCTTGTCTAATTTAACATTATACTCGCCAATTATTGATGGATTAGTCGCTTTGTCCCATGCTTGATACCTTACTGTAGTGTCTTGGTCTGTGGCATAATATAATCTATAAGGAGAATCAAGCATTTTGTCAGGTTCACAGCCAGCACCTTCACAATATTTGACTTCTTTAATGCCGCTTAACTCATCTGTTGGGATTAATGTTACTGTCTGGTCTTCATTTACCCAAATCCCGTCATCTGCATAATCATCTGTAATCAGTGGAGGAGTTTTATCAATGGTGAAAGTTAAAGTTTCTGATGCTGTATTCATTGCTTTATCAGCCGCAGAAACCTCTAAGATATAATCAGATTCTTCAGATATTGTTGTATCGCTCTCAAAAGCATCGTTGTTTAATCTTATAGTAACATGATCAAGATGCAGGTCAAAAATTTCAATGTGCGGCGTTATGTCGTAGTTATAATAAGTTTTATCTTCTACACCGGTTATTGTAATCTCTGGAGGGATTGTATCTAGGATTAAGGAGATCTGGCCAGAGCCAGTGTTAGTGAAGAGGTCAGTTGCTGATACATTAATGGTATTGTTGTTTTCTTCTAATGTTATCTGATCTGTGAATGTGCCAGCAACAAGCGGAAGAGTATAGGCATCTGAATTATGGGTAACTGAAACTTCTGGAATTGTGTAAAGCCTTACATCGAAAACAGTTCCATTTAATGCCCATCCAGGAACATTTGTATATATGCCATCATAAGGGCTTTCAATCTTAACTTCAGGTGTTGTACTCTGATCTGAGAGTAAAAGAGCTGTATGTGATGCATTCCAGCTTTTGCCAAAGAAATCTATAGCAACAACAGGATATCCACGCTCAATATGCCACCATGCTTTATCATGGTGCTCAGTTGCATCTGACAGGTATGATGAAACATCTTCAGGTGAAAATTGGCTTGCCCAGTCTGCTTCTTCTCTTGCAAGAACAGCAAGATTATTATCTGCCTGAATCAGTTTTATTATTGCTGGAACTAAAATGCTCTGGTTAACTTCTGGCTTTTTTTCCCTGTCAATCAAAACCCTTATCTGCTGGGCAGCATCTTTTTCCAGAGCGAAGATTTCATCATCTCTTGCAATGGTCTCGTTCCACCAAAAATCCGGATTTAAGGATTCCTGGATGTTAGTTATAATAAAATTTATCTTGTCAGCTGAATCTTCATCATATTCAGAAAGGTTAAGCAGATTCATTAAATCAATAGATTCCTGCTTTAAAGTTGTTGGAGTTTCTGTTGTCTCTGGAATTTCTAGATTAAGATCATCAAGGTTGTCATTAGGGCTGCCTTTACCTCCTGCCAAAGGCATTATCATTAAGACTAGCGTAAATAGGATAATCGTAAGCTTCATAGTTAAATTTGTTTTTTTGCTCATTCTATCCTCTCAAATATGATATCTTCAGATGATATCGAAAGATCAGGAAGTTCCAGACATTTGCCATTTTCACAGCCATACATGCATGGTTTTACTTCTTGTATCTCTGTTTGTTGATTCTCAATATAACATGCACTAGAACGGCACCCTTTATCATAACAGGTTCTGCTTTTGAGCACTTTTCCACCATCAGATGAGCAATAATCTGAACCCCAATTTCCACAGCCTGTTGTTCCACATTCTTGTTTCTGTTCTTCTCTCCAACCGCATGCATTGTAGTAGTAAACATCATTATCAGAACATGTCCAGCTGGCATGTGCAGTACATTCTACACAGCCGTAATTTATACATTCATATCCCCAACCTACGAAACCACAATCCCAGCTGCTAGTGCATTCAACACCACATTTATTTTTTGTTACCCCATTATTTGTCCAATCCAGGCAGCCGCTTGACTGAGTTTCGCATCTGGAATAAGTATAACCGTCACATTTTTCCTGTCCAGAATAGCTGCATTTATTTATACAAGTGTTACATTGATTATTAGAACATCCAAAATCACATTCTTTTTGTTTAACCTTGCCTGTTGTTGAGGTACAAGAGCTTCCAGAACAGCCTATCGTTACATAATCATTGTAAACGTCATTGTCATAACAATAATTATTTCCTGTGTAACCGCTTGTTCCGCATTCTTGTTGTTTGACCTTCCCAGTTGGAGAAGTACAAGAGCTTCCTGAGCAACCCCTTGTTATATAATCTTTGTAAACATCGCTGTCATAACAATAATTATTTCCAGTATAGCTGCTTGTCCCACACTCTTCTTTTTTACCCTCTCTAGAACTGCATGAATTGTACCAGTATATGTCAGAATCATAACAGGAATAACTGTCCTGTGAAGTGCAACTACTGCGGCATTTTTTAGTGCTAGAATCCCAAACAGTGCCAGAACAGCATTCTGAAGCAGAGGGAGCATAATAACCATCTGAAGCGCAGCCAGAACGGCAGGTATAAGAGCCCGAAGAAGAGCCCCAGCACCACTCACTGGAACATTCACCAAAACAATCACAGCCGTACCCGTTTGCTTTGTTTTTACACGAATCACAGCCAGAAGTTTCCGGACATGTTTCTGTCTTTTCAAAGTCAACATATAGATAATAATTATTATTGCTGCCTTTGTTGTTATAATCCCATATAAGAAAATATACTGTCTCGCCATTATTTAGGTTAACTTCACATTTTTCTTCGCCGCCATTGCCATACGAATCTTTATAACATACTCTGTCAGTTCCAGTACCTGTCCAAGAACATCCTTTATACACCTCCAAAACACCATCCAGATCAGAAGGTGGATCAAAGTTAAGTTTAAGCTTGCCTGCATTGCATGAAGTATAACTCATCCAGTCAATATCAGTCCCAAGCCATCCTCCTGGAAGTTTGCCTTGCCAATATCCGGTACCGCAAGGAGTGCCGTCTGCACCCCAACAAACATTATTTGTAGGTTCAATACCCCACCATTGAGCGCTTATATTCCCAGTAACATTATCTAAGATAAAACTTGCAGGTTCAAGAATCTCTTCTGACATAGAGCCTGACACCCTAAAGCCAACTGCAGTAGAGCTCGTTAAATTATCAGTGTCTGTTACAACAACATTTAATATATAATGCCCTTCTGCTGATGTATCTGTAAATGTAGTGTTCCACAGTCCATTAGTGCCTGATAAGATTGTTTCAGTTTTATTTCCAGATGGAGAAATGATTAATGCTTTAACAGACTCAATCCCTTTATCATCAGTAATATTAACTATTAAATTGACTGTGCCATTCAAAGGGACTATAGTTGGGATAGATACAGAATTTATGCGAGGCAATTCAGGAGAAACTAACTTGCCGATATCAAGCAAACCATAACCATATTGTATATCTTCACCGCTCCTTCCAAGATCTATGCTTGATTCTTCCAGTATCTTCTTAATTTCTGAGGGGGTTAACTTAGGATTTTTCTGCAACAAAATAGCCACAGCACCGACAACATGCGGCACTGATACGCTTGTGCCTGATGCAGATTTATACCCATTGGCAGCTGAAGAGATTACATTGACTCCAGGAGCTACGATGTCCGGCTTAACTGCATCATTATTAATAACTCCGCCTGCAGAAAAACAAGCTAGATTATTGTTTTCATCCACAGCTCCTACAGTTATAGCGTCTAGGCTATCACCAGGTGTTCCAACACCGCTAAAATTATTACACATCTGGTTTGGGCACCCTTTCCCGCAGTTGCCTGAAGGGACAACTACAGTTACACCTTGTTCAACTGCTCCTTTTATCGCCAGATTGATGGGAGACTCAGGGTCTGAATATTTCCCGCCAAAGCTTATTGAGATGATATCTGCTCCCTGCTCAACTGCATAGTTAATAGCCGCTATAACACCTATATCTGAGCCAATGCCTGCATCATCCAGAACTTTTATATTTATCAGTTCTGCGCCAGGGGCTATTCCTCGGTATTCTCCTCCAAATTCTTTTGTTCCGGCTATTATGCCTGCAACATGTGTTCCATGGCCTAAATAGTCCATTGTATCTTTAGTTATAAAAGATTTTTCATGGATAACTTTTCCATTTAACATTGGATGTGAAGGATTAATTCCAGTATCCAAGACCGCAATCTTAACTCCGGAGCCGTTATATCCAAAATCCCATGCAACAGGCGCATTTATCTGAAGAGAACTGTTATCTAACAGAGCAGAAACCTGCCTCTCAGGCCAGATATCTAAAACATCACTGCTTTCAGCTATCTTTTCAATATTCTTTGCAGGTATGTTTACTGTAACTAAATCACCTATAGCATATTTTCCTATCTCATCCCCATTGCCAGACTCTAATTCACCTATTAACTCCTCAACTTTTTTTAGATCGCTTAGATGGATGATGATAGGGATAGTCTCATCACCAGATTCTTCTATTTTTTCTTTTAATTCAGGATGGATCTTATCTTCTGGCTTAGTCTCTTTCTTGATCGACTCCTCTGGCGATGCAGTAGCCGATGATGAGCTTGGGTCACCCCCGCTGCCATACCTTGCAATAACTTCATTTACTGCAGGCTTATTTTGAGTTATCTGCTTATTTCTAAGATTATTTGAAAATATTGCATTTATTTCGTTTATTGCCTGTTCTGCATCAAAATTATCCATACTATAAGACAGAGCAGAAGATTCTTCTTTTGTTCTGATTATCTCCTGCCCATACTGAGAGATAGAAGCCTTTTGACTTATTCCAGATATTTTTTCTAAAATCTGTTTCTGGGCATTAAAGCCATGTTTTTCAGTATCAGCTGCTTTTTGTCCTGCACTTGAAGAAACAGAGTAACCTTGGATTAATGGTGAAATGCCATTCTCAGAATTGAATAAGTAGATAAAGCTAAAACTGATAACTAACAATGCCAATACAAAAATTACACGACCCAACCTAAGTTTCCGTGCTATATTGTCCTACCCCCCCTTTAAATACTATAAAGGGAGCGTTATATATAAAATTATGGGTCGATTATTTTATCATTCTGATAATCTGTGTCTCATATATGCTGGGTTTACAAGCTGGCACATATGCTTGTGCTCTAATGATTAAGGATGTCATTTTATTTATGTTATCAACTTATTCTAACTTATTTTTGTACAACCTCTTTATGCTCTGCACTTTTTTCTTTCCCTTTACTTTCCACTTCCTTCCTCATAACATAATACGTCAAAGCACCGCCTATAATTCCACCAATCAACAGGTAAAAGAAAGAATTCTGCTTTAGTATATCTTTAGCATTACCACCATCAATTACAGGAATCTTTTGGCAGGTATACCTATAATCGCAATAGCTATCTCTCTGGCAGTCTGTATTTTTCCTGCAGTCTCTTGTTGCAAAGCCGATGAACCACCATAGTAGGACTATGATTAGTATGACTGTAAAGCTCCAATGCCCGAAGCCAGAACCTTGCTTATGCAATCTATTTTTGCTCATCATTTACCCCCTAAAATATAGAATAATATCAGAACCAATTAAAAATTATCGGTTAAATAGACCTGATTTACTATTTCCTCAACCATTCCACTTCCTCATCATCAAGCTCAAAATATTCAGCAAGCTTATTGCCCATCTCTTTATTCTTCTTGAACATTATCTTATAATAATCCATATCTTTTACAACCTCTTTCATGGATGAATGTGTTGCTCCTGCTATTTTCTGCGCAATGGCTTTTCTCTTGAGGAATTTTTGATTAGCCATCCATATCTTCAGTATCCTCTGTGTAGGCTGGTACTGGACAAATTTGGCATACTTTTCTTTTTTCGATACTGCAATGCCTGCAGTCAGTAACTCACTTACATAACTAAGAAATCTCCAGTGCTGCCATCTGCCTATCCTGCCATACATCACATCTGCCCTGCTAAGAACATCATATGCTCTAGCTAAATCATCTGGCTTATCATATTCGCGAGGAAGATTCTCATCTATCCATAAAAATATCTTCTCCATATCCTCGTCAACATTTTCAAATGCGCTTAAAGCGATCTTTGGATCAGTTGTCTTGAAGACTTTTACCAATGCCTGTAACATACTTTCCAGCTGCCTTCTTCCACCAAGCTCTTCAAGGCTTTCCTTTGAGATCTCTCCAGATGTAGAAAGAAGCTGCAGGTCAGTTACTGCTCCCCTTAAATCTCCGCCAGCTCTTCTTGCCAATCCCTTCAATGTGAACTCATCATATTTTACTTTCTCAGTATCGCAGATCTTTTTTAAGACATTAAAAACTGTAAGATACTGCAGTTCCTGAAACTCAACAAGCTCACATTTTTTTCGTATAGTAGAAAATTTCTGGTCGTAAGGAGCATTTGAAGTGATAATGATAGGATAATTTGTTGTTTCAATCAAATCCTGGATTGCAGTCAATCCTCCTCTGTCCTCTCTTCCTGCAACGCCATCTAACTCATCTACTAAAAGCAGTTTTTCCTTAAAAAATAAGCTGCGTTGCGCAGAAGAATGCCCAAGCACTGCATTTATCTGTGCCTCATTCCTGAAATCAGAAGCATTTATTTCTAGCAGCTCAAGATTAAAGTCATT
>JAGVZX010000107.1 GCA_018302185.1 Candidatus Woesearchaeota archaeon | reverse complement strand
GAAAAGCTATAAGAAGTGCGCTTGCAGCAGTTATGCAGCAGGATATTGTTAAAGCACGAGGCCATATTGTTCCTTCAAACTATCCGTTCATATTAACAAGCGATATTGAAAATGTTAACCTGACAAAAAAAGCAGTCGAAATACTTGGAAAATTAAACCTGACAAATGAGCTTACAAGAGCTGCTCAAAAATCTGTGCGTGCAGGCAAGGGAAAGCTTCGAGGAAGAAAATACCAAAGAAAGACTGGTCCATTATTGGTTGTAAGCAAGGATTGCTCACTTGAGAAATCCGCATGCAATATTCCGGGCATAGATGTTGTCCAGATCAATAATATCAATGCTGAGTTGTTGGCACCAGGCACTCATTTAGGAAGATTGACATTATTCACACAAGCAGCGATTGAAAAGCTCGGAAAGGAGAAATTATTTTTATAGATGTATTGAATAAGTTAAGTTGTGATAATCATGGATTCAAACCAAACCATCAAATATCCGCTGGCAACTGAAAAAGCAGTTAGGCTGATGGAATCAGAAAACAAATTATTGTTTGAGATAGATTTAAAAGCTAAAAAGCAGGAAGTCAGGAAGGCAGTTGAAGACTTATTTAAAGTTAAAGTCCTCTCAGTTAATACTTTTATAACGCCACATGGAAAAAAGAGAGCTTATGTAAGATTAAGCAATGAGACGCCTGCAATTGAAGTTGCAACCCAGATGGGCCTGATGTAAATCAGATAAAAAATAATCAAAAATTATAACAAAAAATCATAATCAAAAAAATACGGAGGATTCAAAAAGTTTAATCGTAAGTGTTGTGGTGTCGAACAAAGTGAGACATTACGGTGTTTTGATTAAACTTTTGCGAAGCAAAAGTTTATGGGAAAGCGAATCGTACAGCAAGCACGTGGAAGAGGAGGTCCGACATATCGGGTTCCTGGCTTTAGAAGCATAGGTTTTGCTAAGCATATTTCCGTAAATGCAGGCGAAGTTACAGGTAAGATAGTTGATATATTGCATTGTTCACAGCATTCAGCACCATTTGCATTAATTCAGTACAGCAATGGAGAAGAAGGCTTCATCCATGCTCCGGAAGGTATATCTGTCGGTGAGCAGATAAGTGTAGGCGGCAGTGAAGTTGAAGTTGGCAATTGTTTAAAGCTTAAAGATATTCCAGAAGGTACTTTAATTTATAATATTGAGATAGTTCCAGGCGACGGCGGCAGGATATGCAAGGCATCTGGCACATTTGCAAGAATAGCTGCTAAGCTGCCACAAGGTATACTTGTAACATTGCCTAGCAAAAAACAAAAGGTATTTGTCAATGAATGCAGGGCAAACATAGGCATAATTGCAGGCGCTGGCAGATTAGAAAAGCCGATATTAAAAGCAGGCGTTATGTTTCATAAAGCAAAAACAAGGAACAGATATTGGCCTATAACTAAAGGACATTCACAGAACGCAGTTGACCATCCATTTGGTAACAAAAGAAGCTCAAGAAAATCAAAAGCAAGGCCTGCTCCTAAGAATGCTCCTCCAGGAAGAAATGTAGGTATGCTACATCCTAGAAGGACAGGTAGAAAGAAGTGATTATGTTAAAATAAACAAGAAGTGAGATACTATGGCTAGGAAAGAATTCAGTTATCGCGGTAAAACATTGGATGAATTAAAGACACTTAGCATCCAGCAGCTTGCAGAGCTGTTGCCTTCAAGGCAAAGAAGAAAGATCAAGCGCGGATTTACTGAGCAGGAAAAAACTTTCCTGAAAAGGTTAAGCAAGAACAAACCAAACCTTAAGACCCATTGCCGTGATATGCTTGTGCTGCCTGAGATGGTAGGAAAGACGATCAAGATATACACAGGAAAAGAATTTGCGCCTGTGCTTATACAGGAAGAGATGATTGGTCATTACTTTGGCGAGTTTGTCTCGACTAGAAGAAAAGTTTCACACAGCGCACCAGGAATAGGTGCAACAAGATCAAGCGCAAGCTTATCAGTGAAGTGATGATAAAAAAATACAGAGGATTAAAAAAACAAAATTATGGAGGATCACAAAATTTAACTAAAGAGTTGTGATGTCGAGCAAAGCGAGACATTACGATTATTTTTATTAAATTTTTTTAAAAATTTATGGCATACCGATATTCATTCCAGAACTACAATAAGGAACTTATGGCAAGAGCTGTAGGTGTCTTGCTGCCGGTCTCATTTAAGAAATCAGTCGAGATTTGCAACTATATCCGAAAAAGGAACCTGCAGAAAGCAAAACAATTATTGATAGATGTCAAAGACTTTAAGAGAGCTATCCCTTACAGGAGATACAACATGAATGTGCCTCATAAGCGCGGCACTGGTCCAGGAAGATATCCTCTAAAGACATGCGATGAATTTTTAGGGCTGCTTGAATCTGTCGAGGCTAATGCGCAGTCAAAAGGCCTTAGCACAGCTAACCTTGTAATCTCACATATCATGGTGCATAAAGCAGGAAATGTTTATCACTATGGAAGAAGCCGCGGCACAAAGATGAAGCGTTCACATATTGAGGTTATTGTCCAGGAAGCAAAAGAAGATCCTAAAGAATCAAAAAAATCCAAAAAGAAAGCTTCAGGTAATAAAACTGATAATTAAAAGATAAAAATCAATGATTAAATAATCAAAACATAAACGTGATTGCTATGATTGAAAGACAATTTGTAACACAGAAACTTAAGGAATTCCAGATTCAGGAATTTATAGGAAATACTTTGAAGAGAGTTGGCCATAGTCATACTAAGATGCTTAAGACTCCTTTAGGTGAGAAGATAGTTATTTACGCTTCTCGTCCTGGATTGATCGTCGGAAGAAAAGGCGCTAATATCAAAGATCTGACAAGAACTTTGAAAAAGAAATTTGACTTGACAAATCCTCAGATCGAGATAAATGAAGTTGAGAATGTATTCCTAGATGCAAATATTGTCGCTGAAATGATTGCAAGCAGTTTGGAGAGATTCGGAACAACCAAGTTCAAAGGCATTGGCCATAAGATAATGACAGATGTTACGGGTGCAGGAGCTTTAGGCATAGAGATACTTGTCTCTGGAAAAATACCAAGTGCGCGTGCAAAAAGATGGAGATTTTACCAGGGTTATCTGAAAAAATGCGGACAATCAGCCACTGAGATCAGTTCAGCTTATGCTTTTGCACAGTTAAAATCTGGCACTGTGGGCATACAAGTCAGGATAATGCCGCCAAATCTGGTCTTGCCTGATGATATCTCGATCAAAGATGATAATCAACTTCAGCAAGAAGCTACTGCCTCGACAGCAAAGTCATCTAAAGAATCAGAAAAAGCAGCTGCAGAAGAAATTGCTTCATCACAAGAAGCTTCACAGGAATCAGAAGATAAAAAAGAGAAAAAGCCAAGAAAAAAGCGCGTTGCTAAAGCATCAAAAAGCAAGGAAGAAGATGTTAAATCATCTGATGCAACAGAAAAGACAGATGATAGTTCAAAAGAGACAGCAGATCAAGCTTCAGAATAAAAAACTAATAAAAAACATATAATCAAAAAACGTTTAAAGAAACGACAAAAAACACGACAATGACGGCGCTAAAATATAAAGAATTGAAAAGCTTAAATTCAGCTGACTTAAAAAATAAGTTATCAGAACTGAAGAAAGAATTGATGAAGGATAATGCCCAGATAGCTCGTGGCACCACTCCAAAAAGCGCAGGCAAGATAAGGACAGCTAAAAAAGATATTGCAAGGATCTGCACAGTCTTAAGGGAGAAAGAATTGCAGGAGCCAAAACAAGTGGCTAAATAATGTTTGCATATAAAATAGCCAATAACTGCTAAAAACTAATAAAACATTAATAACATAAAAAAACAAGACTATACCATCAGAAGGAGGAACTAAAAATAATGGGTGAAGTATGTGCTGATTGCGGATTGCCTAAGGAACTTTGTGTTTGCGAGACAATTGCTAAAGAAAGCCAAAAGATCATCGTAAGTTTGGTGAAAAAGAAATTCAACAAATACTATACTTCCATTCAAGGCATAGATACCAAAGAGATCGACATCAAGGATTTATGCAAAAAACTCAAGAGCCAGTTTGCGTGCGGCGGCACAGAGAAAGACGGCAAGATTGAGCTTCAAGGCGATCATAAGTCAAAAGTAAGGAAGTTTTTGGTCGAGCTTGGGTTTTTACCTGAAACAATCGAAGTAAGATAACTAACAACAACACCTAAAAAACATAATAGCATCAAATGGCAACTTTAATGCGCTTGGAGCTGATCGGCAAAAAAGCAGAGATTGTTGCTTCAAAAAATAAGTCATATGTCGGCATAAAAGGCATAATCATAGATGAGACAAAAAATTTGCTTAACATCGACGGCAAAAAAGTGTTAAAAGCGCTTGTCACAATAAAGATTGATGATAATCAAATACTTGACGGAAATGAAATTGTAGGAAGGTCATACGAAAGGATCAAACCAAAAAAATAAGACAAAATAAAAACAAATAATGAACCGAAAAATCACGGTGGATCAAAAATGAAAACAAGCATCGGCATCCAGACAAAAAAGCCAGAGAAGGCATGCGCAGACAAAAAATGCCCTTATCACAGCAACTTAAGCGTTCGCGGCATGATGTTCACAGGTACAGTTGTAAGCGCAAAGCGCCATAATACTGTTACTGTAGAATGGGCTAGAAGAGCTCAGCTTCCTAAATTTGAGCGTTATGAGAAAAGAAAGACAAAGATAAGTGTCCATAATCCAGAATGCATTGCAGCAAAAGAAGGTGATATGGTCAGGATAATGAACTGCAAACCTTTGAGTAAGACCAAAAATTTTGTTGTTATTGAGAATCTTGGCCATGTATTCGGATACCAGGACAGGATGGAAGCTTTAGCAGCATCAAAAGTAAAGGAAAGATCAAAGAAGGAAGAGCAGGAAAAATCTGCTCAGCCTGTCAAAGATGAGAAGGATCAAGAAAAAGAAGAGCAATAAAAATGCAACCGATAAAAGCAAACGTTACACGATGTCTTCCTGTAGAATGTGAGATTCATGTATGTGACAATAGCGGAGCAAAGACTATAAAAATCTTTACTGTGGTAGGAGCAAAGACTGTAAAGAATAGGTATTCATCTTGCGGTGTCGGTGATTTAGTCATGGGCAGTGTCAAGAAAGGAAAGCCTGAGATGAGGAAGCAGGTTGTATTTGCAATTGTTGTCAGGCAAAAGAAGGAATATAGAAGAACAGATGGCATGCGAGTGAAATTTGCAGATAATGCTGTTGTTGTGCTGAAAGATGACAAAGGCAATCCAAAAGGCACAATATTCAAAGGCCCAATCGCAAAAGAAGCAGCTTCAAGATGGCCAGCTGTTGCAAAAGTTGCTAGTATAATCGTATGAGGAAATGAAAAATGAAATCGCAATTTTCAAGATCATGGGTTTCAAGTAAGCAGCCTAGAAAGCAGCGTAAGTATAGGTATAACATTATGCTTCACTTGAGGCATAAGTTTGTCAGCGCTCATCTCTCAAAAGAGCTTCGCAAGCAATATGGCTTAAGGTCAATAATTGCAAGAGTTGGTGATAAGGTAAAGGTCATGCGTGGTCAGTTTAAGAAAACTGTTGGGAAGATTGAGGAGATAGACTCAAAAAAAGCAAAAGCCTATGTTACTGGTGTAGAGCTTATAAAAAAAGACGGCTCAAAAGCTAAATACCCTGTCCATGCTTCAAATTTAATGTTGTTAGAGCTGAATTTAGATGACAAAAAACGATTGAAAAATAAGGATAATAAAAACACTAAATCAAAGGGAGGCACGCAAAAAGTTTAACCAAAGAGTTGCGGTGTTGAGCGAAGCGAAACACCTCGATGGTTTGATTAAACTTTTACGCAGTAAAAGTTTATGGGAAAGGATCACATGAAACGGATGGCAGCGCCAAGATCTTGGCCTGTTGAGAGAAAGCTTACTGCTTATATCACTAAAGCAAGGCCGGGTGCACATTCATATAAGTTTGGCATGCCTTTGAATGTAGTTATCAAAGAGCTATTAAAGCTTGCAAATACCAGCAGAGAGGTTAGAGAGATAATCAAGACAGGCGTTTCCATAGATGGCAAAAAAGTTATTGATGAGCGCTCTATAATCGGTTTTATGGATGTACTCTCATTTACAAATTCAAAAGATGCATATCGTGTCTTGCTAAACAATAATGGGTTTATCACAGCTGTTAAGATAGAGGCATCTGAATCAAAGATTAAGCTATCAAAAGTTATAGGCAAAAGCCTGGTAAAAGGCAAAACTCAGCTTAACTTGATCGACGGCAGAAATATTTTAGTTGATAAAGCAGGTTACAAGACAGGAGATGTTTTGTTGCTGGAAATTCCAAGCCAGAAAATAACTGAGAAAATAGCTCTTGAAAAAGGCTCAAAAATATATCTTATGGGCGGCAAGCATATTGGCGAGATTCATACTGCAGAGACGATTAGTGGAGAAAAGATTTCTCTGCGCTCAAAAGATGGCTCAGTTTTCGAGACATTAAGAAAATATGCATTTGCAGTCGGCAAAGACAAGATAGCATTAAATTCAGTTGAAAAATTATCAAAATAAAAAATCGAAAATAAATTCAAAGGAATAATGATCTAAAATGACATCATCACAAACATTGCATCCGATGCGTGAAATCAGGGTAGAGAAGGTTACCTTAAACATAGGTGCAGGTAAAGACCAGAATGTCCTTGAGAAAGGCGTTAAGCTATTGAAAAACCTTACAGGCAGGGTTCCTGTCAAGACCTTGACTCAAAAAAGAATAGCTGCATGGGGATTAAGGCCAGGCTTGCCTATAGGCTGCATGGTGACTTTGCGAAAAGACAAGGCAGTTGACCTGCTCTCTCGCACATTAGACGCTAAAGATTATCAGTTGGATAAAGATCAGTTTGATGATCAGGGAAACCTTTCATTTGGGGTTCCTGAATATATTGATATCAGGGATGCAAAATATGATCCTGAGATAGGCGTGCTTGGATTGCAAGTTTCAGTCACCCTTGAAAGGCCAGGCTTCAGGATCAAGAAAAGACGATTGCAGCAGAAAAAGATTCCGCCTAAACATCGCATCACAAAAGAAGAAGCTATTGAATTTATGAGGTCCAGATTCAAAGTTAAATTTGAGAGCGAACAAGAGGGAGAAAAATGACTTATAGCGATTATAGGAAAGTTTTCAAGCAGCTTAGGGTTAAGCCTGCAAAGCTTAAGAAATATATCAAGCATAATGCTCCAAAGCCTAGGTCATGCGGCATTTCATTGAGAAAATGCAAGCGCTGCTAGGGACATTGCAACACAGATAGGATTTAAGAAATATAGTTAGAGTCAAACAAATAAAAACAAACTAATCATAAAAAATAAAACAAAAACAATCAAATAAAATTTGCAAGAACTTAATCAAAGAGTTGTAATGTCGAGCAAAGCGAGACATTACGATGGTTTGATTAAACTTTTGCGAAGCAAAAGGTTAGAACAAACTAATGGTGAAAAAATGGCATTAAACGATCCGCTTGGCGCAGCATTTTCAAAGATATCAAATGCTGAACTCATTGGCAATAAGGAATGTTACCTTAAATTTTCCTCTAAATTGATGAAAAATATCTTTAATGCGATGAAAGATAATAATTATATCGGCGAGTATGAAGAGATACCTGATTCAAGGGGAACATTGCTGAAAGTTAATCTGCTTGGCAACATAAATAAGTGTGGAGTCATAAAGCCAAGATATTCTGTGAAGCTTGCAGATTATGAAAGATATGAGAAGAGATATCTGCCTGCAAAAGGTTTTGGGTATTTATTTGTATCGACCAGTCAAGGCATACTTACTCATAACGAAGCAAAAAAGAAAAAGTTAGGCGGTAGATTGATGGCATTTGTCTACTGAGTATATGACAAAAAACAATAATTAAACAACTCAAAAAATCACGCTAAAAATGAAACAAAAAACAATAACTGCGGAAATCGAGCTTCCAAAAGATGTTACTGCTACTGTAATAAAAAACAATGTAACATTAAAAGGCAAGAAAGGAGAAGTAGTTAGGCATCTTCCTAGTAAAAAAGTTCAGATCATGCTTGAAGGCAACATAATCAAGGTAGAAGCTAAAAACGCATCTAAAAACGAGAAGACCATAGTTGGCAGCTTTGAATCGCATATTAAAAATATGGTCAAAGGCTGCACAGAAGGCCATGAATATGAGCTTAAGATTGCAAGCTTGCATTTCCCGATGAATGTCAGTGTTGCTAAAGGTCAATTTATTATCAAGAATTTCCTTGGAGAAAAAATTCCTAGGGTTTTTAATCTGATTAAGGGCGTAAATGTAAAAGTAGAAGGAGATAAGGTCTATGTTGATGGTAATAAGCTTGAAGATGTTTCACAGACTGCGGCATCGATTGAGCAGCTTACAAGGATCAGAAATCGCGATACAAGGATATTCCAAGACGGTATATATATAATTGTAAAAGACGGAAAAAGCATAATGTGATTTTGATAATAATCTAAATATAAAGAACAAAAAACTACTAAAACAAAAATTAATTGTGAATAAAAATGTCAGAAACAAAAAGATTGCTGGAACTGAAAAGCAAGATGAATGCTAAGCGCCCTCATTTTAGGCCTCAGGACAGCACTAAGCGTAAGAAGATAAGAAAGCGTTGGGTATTTCCGGCAGGCATGCATTCAAAGATGCGTCTTAAGAAAAAGGGCAGAGCAAGAAAAGTTATGCCTGGCTTCAGGTCTCCAAGCGACGTTCGTGGCCTTGATAAAAATGGTTTGCAGATAACATTAGTGACTAATTTAGGGAAATTTTCAACACTTGATAAAAACACACACTCTCTTGCGATAAGCGGCACATTGGGAGATAAAAAACGCCTTGAGATATTGAAGAAGGCTGCAGAGTTAGGCTTTACAGTATTGAATCATAATCATAAGGATATCCAAAAAAGCATCTTGCAATTGACAGAAAAATATTCCAAGAAAAAGCAGGAAAAACAGGAAGCAACAAAGATAAAAGAGACCAAGCAAAAGGAACGTGAAGAGATTGCAAAGAAGAAAGCTGAAGAAGAAAAGAAGAAAGAAGATGAGTTAGCTTCAAAAGTTTTGACAGAAGAAGATCGCAAGCCAACAGAAGTGACACAAAAAGAAGAGGATATAGCTGAACAAGAGAAGATATTGACACAGAAAAATAACTAAATTATATTAAAAGATCATGGTGTAACAAATGGACCTAAAAACACAGAAACGATTGGCATCAGAAATCCTGAAATGCTCTCCGCAAAGAGTGAAATTTGACAACGATAGCGTGAAAGAGATAAAAGAAGCGATCACGAGGGCAGATATTCGCGGATTGATCATAGATGGTGCTATAGTCAAGCAGCAGGTTGTAGGAACTTCAAATGCTCATGCTAATCTGGTCAGGAGCCAGAAAAGAAAAGGCAGGCAGCGCAGCCATGGTAGCAGAAAAGGCAGGGCAGGCGCTCGTCTTGAAGCAAAATCTGCTTGGATAAGCAGGATCAGGCGACAAAGATTATTCATCAAGACATTACTTTCACATAATCTGATAGAGAAGCCTGTTTTTAAGACATTATATCGTAAGTCAAAAGGCGGTTTTTTCAGAAACAAGCGTCACATTCAGTTATACTTGGATGAACACAGTCTAATTATTAAAAAAGAAGATAAGTGAATAATACAAATTAAAAATCAAACAAATAATCTAAATCATAAAATATACGGAGGATTCAAAAAAGTTTAATCGTAAGTGTTGTAATGTCGAGTGAAGCGAGACATTACGATGGTTTGGTTAAGCTTTTGCGAAGCAAAAGGTTAATGGCAACAAAAAATTACACAGTCTCGTACAGAAGAAAACGATCAGGAAAAACAAATTATAAGAAGCGATTAAAGCTTTTGCTTAGCTCAAAGCCTAGATTGGTCGTAAGAAAATCCCTTAGGTCAACCATCATGCAGGTCGTAGAATATAGCCCAGATGGTGATAAGGTATTGGCAGCTGCATGCTCAAAAGACTTGACAAAGCTTGGCTGGAAAGGAAGCACAAGCAATCTATCAAGCGCATATTTGACTGGCTTATTGCTCGGCCAAAAAGCAAAAAAAGCAAAAGTTTCAGAAGCTATCCTTGATATTGGCCTGAATACTCCTGCAAAAGGCTCAAGATTATTTGCCAGCGTTAAAGGAGTCATTGACTCAGGCTTGAAAGTTCCTAGTGGAAATGAGATATTTCCAAGCAAAGATAGGATAGAAGGCAAGCATATTGTTAACTATGCATTGCATCTTCAGAAATCAGACAAGCAAAGATATGAAAAGCAATTTTCACTCTATCTTAAGCAAGGCTTGAAGCCAGAAACCATAGCAACACATTTTGCTGAGATAAAGAACAAGATTGCTCAGCAATAAAGCAACACAATATATTAAAATAACATATCAAAACATTAAAAGATAAAAAACAATCATACAAAAAAATTCAGAGTAATACTACGGAGGATTCACAAAAGTTAAATCATAAGTGTTGTAATGTCGAGCAAAGCGAGACATTACGATGGTTTGATCAAACTTTAGCGAAGCTAAAGTTTGTTGTGAAGCAAAAGGTTATGGTAGAAAACAAAAAACAAAAAACACCTAAAAGTAAAAAGGAAGAGAAAGTTATAGTCCAAGCAGATGCTGCACCTCAAAAAACAGAAGTAAGTTCTGAAGAGATTACTGTGGTCGTTAACCAGAAATCAACTACAGAAGCTCCTTTGGTTGTTGAGCCGATAGAAGAGGAAGAGGTTGAGAAAGTACCTCCATCAAGGCTAAGTGCTAACTTAGAATCTTGGAAGCCTAAGACATCTATCGGATTAAAAGTAAAGTCAAAAGAGATTACATCAATAGACTCAATCCTTGATAATGGTGTTAAGATTCTTGAAGCTGAGATTGTAGATACATTATTGCCAAATATAGGGTCTGATTTATTATTAATAGGGCAGTCAAAAGGTAAATTTGGCGGTGGTAAGCGTAGGATCTTTAAGCAAGTCCAGAAGAAGACTGCAGAAGGCAATAAGCCAAAATTTTTAACATGCGCTGTAGTCGGCAACTCAAATGGTTATGTTGGGATAGGCAATGGCAAAAGTCGAGAGACTGTTCCAGCAAGAGAAAAGGCATTGCGTAATGCACGATTGAATGTCATCAAGATAAGACGTGGCTGCGGTAGCTGGTTATGCGGCTGTGGAGAGCCTCATACTATTCCGTTTAAGGTTGAAGGAAAGTGCGGCAGCGCAATCATCGTATTATATCCTGCTCCTAAAGGTACTGGATTGAAAGTTGAGAAAGAATGCGCTAAAATCTTGAAGTTAGCAGGCATAAAAGATGTCTGGAGCAAGACACGCGGCCAGACTGGTACAAAGCTAAATCTGATCAATGCATGTTTCATCGCATTAAGAAGATTGATGTCAACAAAGATACAAAAGAATGCTCAGGAATCTATTGGTATGATTGAAGGCCAGATAATTGGTTCAGGTTCATTACTCCAAGAGATGGCTGAAGCAAAGAATGAGTGAAAAAATGACAGACACAAAAAAAACATCTTCAGATAAGATTGCGGCAATCCGTGTTAGAGGAAATGTCGGCATAGATTACAGGATAAAATCAACTTTAACAATGTTAAATCTTCACAACCAGCATTTTTGCTCAGTTTTCAATTCCACTCCAAGCCTATTAGGCATGGTAAAGAAAGCCAAAGATTATATCACTTGGGGAGAGATAGATGCAGAGACATTTAAGCTGTTGGTTGAAAAGCGCGGAAATGCAAAAAAAGGCGAGAAACAAGATAAATTTTACAGATTAAACAGCCCAAAAAAAGGCTTTGAAAGAAAAGGCATAAAACGCCCATTCAGTGTCGGTGGAGCTCTTGGCTACAGGGCAGAGAAGATAAATGATCTGATTAAAAGGATGATCTAAGTAAACTAATTTTAATAATAAAACACAAAAAATCAAAACAAAACTAATGATATAAAAATTAAAATAAACAGCAAAAAATCAAAAAAGACAAAACACTAAGTTATAATAACAACTGATAACATTAACGAGGTCAAAATGCCATACAACAAACGAAAGAAAAACACCAGATTCCGAGGCAGAACTAATCACGGCTACGGAAGCAAGAAAAAGCACAGAGGTAGCGGGCATTCTGGCGGTGTAGGTATGGCAGGCACAGGAAAAAGATCAGACGGCAAGAAGCCAATGGTCTGGGATGATCCGCTTTACTTTGGAAAGCATGGCTTTATCATGCATGGAAAAACTCCAAAAATAAATGCCATCAACATAAAATATTTTGAGGAAAATGCAGACAAGCTTGTTGCGGCAAAACAGATCGAGCACAAGGAAGGTTATTATGTCGTAGACTTGAAAAAACTTGGCTATAACAAGATTCTTGGTTCAGGCGATGTAACCAAAAAGTATAAGATAACTGCTCAATATTCCTCTTCAGGCGCAGCTGAAAAGATAAAGCAGGCAGGCGGCGAAGTTATTGTTCAGCACAAAGAAGCATCACACAAACAAGCAGAAGCTAAAGCTGAGAATTAGTTTTTTCTATTACATTTATCTATATGCTCTTACTCATACAAAAAATAATTTGCATAGCAGCTGCTTCCACAGCCAAATGAGTTGGCACAGATTCAATAACATCGCTAATGTTGCGACGGGAAAATTTGAACCAATAATGTTGCAATATCCATAGCCAATGGCTATACTGATTAACTTGCATTTTAACTGCGTAAAGAGGAGGAGCAACTCTTAATATAATCAATATCAGTGCCAACGGTGTGGAGGCAGCTGCATCGTAAATGTTTAAGCATACAAAAAATAAAGATTTATAAATACTAAACTAACTACTAATCAAATAACTGATATACTAATCAGCTAATATTGATTCAAAATTAATATTTTACAAGAGGTACCATTGATGTCAAAGTTTGATGATCTGTTAACAAATTTGCCCGAAGTCCGCAGTCCGCAGCAGCGCAGGCTTGGTTTCAAAGAAAAGCTAAAATGGACAGGCATTACCTTATTGATATTCTTTGGCTTAGGACATATACCATTATTTGGCCTTGGCCAGAATGCATTATCAAGATTCGAATTCTTATCATTAATTCTTGGAGCAAGATTTGGCAGCATTATTTCATTAGGTATTGGCCCATTAGTTACTGCCTCTATCGTGTTGCAGCTATTGAATGGCTCTGGCATCATGAAGCTAGATTTGACAACTCATGACGGCAAAAAGCGTTTCCAGGGATTGCAGAAATTATTCGCGATCTTCTTTGTATTGTTTGAAGCTATCATATATGTATTCATGGGTGGCTTAGCTCCTGCACCAGAATTTATCGGCACAGGATTATTCTTGCAGTTGCAGCTGATCCTTGTATTCCAATTATTCCTCGGCGGTATAATGATCATGTTCATGGACGAGATTGTAAGCAAATGGGGTTTTGGCTCAGGAATTAGTTTGTTCATAGCAGCAGGAGTTTCAGAAAGCATTTTCATAAGGGCATTCTCTCCTCTTCCTTCTCCTAATAATCCTAGCATTGCTACTGGCGCAATTCCTGCATTCTTTCAGTCTTTAGCAGCAGGCGATCCAGTTAATGCAACATTGATGCTTGCATCTGTGCTTGCCACTGTTTTAGTATTTGTATTGGCAGTTTATGCACAATCAATGAAAGTAGAAATTCCGTTGTCATTTGGTAGGATAAGAGGGCATGGTATTCGCTGGCCTCTCAGTTTCATCTACACGAGTAATATTCCTGTCATATTAGTCGCTGCTTTGATAGCAAATATTCAGTTATGGGCAAAACTTCTTGATAACTGGGGTTATCCTATCTTAGGAAGATTTGTTGGTAATACACCGGAATCTGGTCTTGTAGCCTGGCTTTTCTCTCCTGATCTAGTCGGCAAAGCTATCAGAGGAAGCTTGACATTGACAGACCTTGGCCAGGCAACAGTCTATGTATTATTCTTTGTAGCAGGCTCAATCATATTCTCCATCTTTTGGGTACAGACAGCTGGCATGGACGCAAAATCGCAGGCAAAACAGATGATGGCCTCTGGCTTGCAGATTCCAGGCTTTAGAAAAGACCAGCGTGTCATGGAAAGATTGCTTGAAAGATATATCTGGCCTCTTACTATAATGGGCGCTATTGCAGTTGGATTTTTAGCATCTTTGGCAGATTTATCAGGTGCATTAAGCAATGGCACAGGAATCTTGCTTGCAGTCATGATCATCTACAAATTATATGAGGATATTGCAAAACAGCACATGACAGACATGAACCCTATGCTAAGGAAGTTCATGGGTGGATAAGGTGCAACAATGGTCTTTGATTCATTCTTCAACACGATTTTTAGCCCACTGATAAATTTCAATATCCTGTTTGCAGTCATATTTATCTCATTTCTTATCTCACTTATCATGACTCTTGCCTATAAATGGATGACTGACCAGCATCTCATGAAATCCCTCAAGGAAGACATGAAAAGCCATCAGAGCGAAATAAAGAAGCATAAAGATAATCCTCAGAAGATGTTAGAGCTTCAGAAGCTTGCCATGGACAAAAACATGAAATACATGATGCACAGCATGAAGCCTACATTAGTTACTTTTATCCCTATAATAATAATCTTTGGCTGGTTGAGCAGCTCATTAGCATATGTTCCTTTGTATCCTACAATGGAATTTTCTGTCACATTGGATTTTCTTCCTGCAGCGACTGGCCATGTTGAGGTGATTGCACCAAAAGAAATTACTATTTTAGAAGAGCAGACAGATGCCAAATACCTCAAGACTATACAGAACAACCAAGCTACATTCAAGCTAAAAGGCACCACACCAGGAGAATACATCCTTGACTTTAAGCACGAAGAAAAGACATATTCAAAAGACATACTGATTTCAACAACCCAGCAATACAAGCCTATACTTAAGGCAATTAATGACGATGCAATAAAGTCAATCAAAATAAACCATCAAGAGCTGAAGATCATAAATCTCTTTGGCTGGAAATTAGGCTGGCTAGGCACTTACATTCTAACATCAATCATCTTCAGCATGGGATTAAGAAAGCTTCTCAAGCTGCATTAAAAAATTCTGAATTATTCTAACAAATTAAAACTATCTTTCTGATATTAATCTTACCTTAAAGAAGTGGCGACTGCCAATATCTGACGAACACAAATAAACATAACTAAGCCAAGTTGCGACGGGAAAACTTGAACCAATAAGGTTGCAATATTCATCGCCAATGACTATACTAATATAATTGCATTTTAACTGCGTAAAGAGGAGGAGCAACTAATCAAGAATCTATGTCAGTGTTCGTCGGCAGTCGCCACCGTTTTAGGTTAAACTGAATTTACTTTACCACATTTTATCCTCTATACTTACCTTTCACATACCACAAACTAAAGTCACTCTGTTCCTGAGTTTTTCATCTAGAGAATGAAAAACTATTTAAATAAACCCCAATTTTACCAGTACTATGACATTCGGAAGATTTAAATCAAGGACATTCAGAAGATTAAAGGTTAAGACACCAGGAGCTAAGACAGTGCTCCATTATGGTAGAAGAAAGCCTAAAGCAGCTTCATGCTCAGAATGCGGTGAAATATTAAAAGCAGTCCCTCGAGGATTGCCTTATCAGATGCGCACAATGCCAAAGACAAAAAAGCGCCCAGAGCGACCATTTGGCGGCAATCTA
>JAGVZX010000106.1 GCA_018302185.1 Candidatus Woesearchaeota archaeon | reverse complement strand
TAGAGCCTGTTGTCGCTTTCTGTGAAGAAGACTATCAGCATAATGAGAAAACAGGTATTAAATATCCAAGGCTGCAGTCAGACCTTCAGGTGCATCTTGCTTTTGCATATACTTTGCTGAAGGTTTCTAATGGAGGAATGGAGTTAAGCAATGGCTTGGACCAGAAGATTGATTTCCTGCTCAGAGATTCTGAAGTGAGGATGGATAAGTTAGGTTATTATTTCGGAAAAGTAAGAGCCAGCTATTTCTCTGCATGCGCAGATTATTTTACAGGCACAGCAGCCATATTGGAAGGAAGGATTGATGAAGGAAAAAGATTATTAGCAAGCGCAAAAGAGAAATTCAGAGCAACCATAGCTAAGTCAAAGGATTACAATATCCTATATCATGTCCAGAGCATATTTAACTTAGGCAGAGTTCATCTGTCATTAGGGGAAACAGAGGAAGCAAGAAAATGTTTTGAGGAGATAAAAGATTATGAGTTTGGGAGGATGCATAAGCTGCTTCCTGCATTAGTGGAAGTTTATCAATTGCATCTTAGAGCAGCAGATACTGCATTAGCAGATAAAGCATTAGTTGTAGATGATCCTATATTTGTAAGAAATTACGTGCTTGAGCAGTTAGAAGCAGCAAGCACTATCCCTTCACAAGATAGGTATGATGCCATGGTTGCAGGGATAAGGGGAATGAGACAAGCAGCATCGCATCCGCAAACCATCTATGATATTCTAAGTGATCCTATAGGCAGGCAAGTCGGTCAGTTTACATTGGTAGAAAAAGTAGGCGAAGGCGGCTCAGGCGCAATATTCCGTGCAAGGATGGCAAATACTGAACTTTCTGATGATGATTTCAGGGTAAAGATCTATTATCCATTAGACTGGCCAAAGACACATCCAAAAATAAGGGACATGAGAGCAAGAAGGGAATTAATAAATTGTATTAGAGAAGAATGCGGCAACTGGCGCAGGTTCAGGCATGAGAATATTGTTGCATATAATATCCATGGTCAAGAGGGAGACGTTTTTTGGGTAGCAGCTGAGTTTGTAGACGGGACAGATCTAGAGTCTTACATGAAGCAGCTGAAAACAAAAGAGAACAGAACATTGTCTTCTGATGAGATAGGAGAAATCTTCCTGCAGGTTGCAGAAGCTGTGAAATATGTCCATAAGTTTGAAGGCAGAGGGTATATCCTGAGAGATTTAAGCCTGAGCAATATCCTTATTTCAGCAAATGGCACGACCAAAGCAAAGCTAAATGACTTAGAACTTATGGTCAGCACATCATCAAAAGAGAAAGCACCTATCTACACTAAAGGCTCTGACAGGTATGCAGCGCCTGAATTACGAAGAGAAAAAGCAGAGCCTGCAAGCATACAATCAGATGTCTACGCATTAGGAGCTATGTTATTGTATATGGTAACAGGGGAGACAGACACTGTCCTAAAGCTTGTTAAATTGGGTGAGTCAGAATACAACAGGGCAATAAAGCAATTTGTCAACAGCAGAGTTAAAGATATCGATGACAGAAAATTAATATTAAAAGCAATGGCATACCATATAAAGGACAGGTACCAATCTGTCGAAGATCTGCTTGATGATTTTCCTGGTGGAAATGGGAAACCATTACTGCAAATGGAACCATTAAGAATCATAGGCCATAATATTTCAGGAGCTATTTTGGGATATGGGCATGAAGAGATATAGTAAAGATAATAGATTAAATTATAATTTTTTTGGATATCTCATAAATCCTTCCCATCTATCTCTTTCCCAAGCTCATTGAGAAAAGTTTTCATTATCTTCTCGCGTTTTGCAGCAATCCTCTTAGCAGTCTTTGTGAACATTCTTCCTCGCAGCTTGAACAGCTTCCTGTAGAAGTGGTCAACTGAATATTTTTTGTCTTCAAGCTTTAATGATTTCTGAAATGAGCTTATTTTCTCAGCTGAACTGGTTCCTTTTATTGATCTTAATCTTTTATTGCAGACAGGATCTTCTGGATTATATTCTTGCCTGCCTTTTACAGTTCCGTGTGAAAAGCATCTCATGATGCCAGCTGCGCCAAGAGCATCTAATTTATCAGCGTCCTGTAAAACGCGAGCTTCGATAGTATCTGGAATTATTCCTTTAGTAAACCTATGGTTTCTGATCGCATAAAGAACTGGATTAATTTTATCTGATGGAAACCCAATTTTTATTAATGTTTTTAGAAACGGAAGAGCAAGCTCAGCAGATTTATCTGCGTGATTTATCTTCGGATTTATTAATTCATATTTTCTGCCGATGTCATGCAACAATGCAGCAGCCTCCACAATCAGGAGATCTGCTTTTTCCTTTTGGGCAATATGCTTAGCAAGCTCATGCACACGCATGATATGAAGAAAATTATGCCCAGGAGGGTAATCCTGCATCATTTTTTCTGCAAATACTTTTATTTTCTGGATCAATAATTTATTAGATGAATTTATGTTAGAATACATAACTTACTTCCCCAGTCTTTCCAAAACTGCTTTGACAACAAGCGGCCATGCAAGTGTCGCATCTGCATATACTTCTGCAAACTTTCCTCCTTCTTTCTCAGGCACAAATTTTCCCCAAGAGACACCTTCCGAATAAGTACACCCCGACAAACCACCGAAATGTGTAGGTTCTGGGCATATCCTTACAGCATAGTTGAATTTTTTAAGATGACCTGAACCAGACCCTTCACTTTCTGAAATATTTAGATTGCTTTTCTCCTGTGCTTTTTTGCTCAAACGCCATTTTATCAGATCAAGATATGGACCGACTTGCTGCGCCCAATTTCTTGGAACACCTCCGCCTATAGTGAATATTCCTATCTTTTTTGCTTTTAGTATCCTTGCAGTATAATCTTCTAAATCTATGAATGGATCATAGTTGATGTCGCTTCCTTTAGCCCTGAATTCTCTTCGCAATAATGCAAAATCAAGGCCCATTTCGCTATCTGTAAACGCAGGAATATAGACTGGAACATCCTGTTCAAATGCAGATTTTAATATGCCGCGGCCAGGAGCGTTTTTGTGCAGATACTCGCCGAGCATCCTGTTGATTTTATAGCTGCTTGCAGTTTCTTTTGTGTCCCAATTCGACATCACTTTAGTGAATATCTCATATGCCTTGTCAAAGTTAGATTCTGGCTCAAGGGTGTCATAAACACGATTATATCCTTTCTGATACAATGCTTCATCATCCATATGAGGATTATACTTGTAATGTTCCATGCCTGCGCTTTCAATAAAACCATGCGCCATCAATGCGCCTGTGCTTACAACTGCATCTACCATGCCATTGTCTATCATATCGCAAGCCACTAAGCCCATCTTTGCGATTGTCATCGCGCCAGAAAGAGTTAAGACAACAAAACAATCCTTGTCAGTTGTCATCTCATGCAATATGTCGGCTGCTTCTCCTGTGCTTCTTGCAGCAAATGCAGTGTATTTGTAAGCTTCAAGGAGATCAGAGAATGTCTTGCATTTAGAAACTTCTAATGGCTTTAATGCGACCAGACGGTCGTCTTTCCTATGGTGCCTATCATTAATACATGAATCTTCAATATGATTTTTTTTGCCTATGTTTTCCATATCCACACTCTTTTTTTTATCTGATGCCATCCTAGCAACAAAGAAAATTTAAGGATATAAAAATGTTTTTGTTTTTGAAAATGTAATATGCCAATTATTTTGCACATGCAAAAACGAAAAGAATATAAAGCAAATACAAGTTTATTGACTTAATTCTGGGAATGTAGTTCAGCTCGGGAGAACACACCGCTGAAGCCGGTGACGTCGCCGGTTCAAATCCGGCCATTCCCATTTTTTATTTCTTGCAACTAATTTATTTCCCTGCGCCCAATATGCTTCCAGCAACAAAGTTGAAGCCTATCATAACAACCGTTGCGAGGAAACAATAAATTGTAGTCCCTTTAGTGACATTGATGCCTATGTTATATTTCTCACCAAGCTTGTCTGATCCATTTTCAATGCCATTTATCAATATCGTCAATATGTATGCAAGCTGGATAACATAAATGCCAACAATCAGCTGAAAATAAAATGCAGGAATTCCGTCTCCAAACATATCACTTAAGCCGCCTGGCATGCCTGCGCCTGTTGCGCTTCCTTCCTGGATCTTCTTCATCTGTGTACTTAGTTTTCCTAAGATTGTTGTGATCATTGAAGTTATGCCGATGACTATCCCAGAGATTACAGGAGTCAAAAATTTAATCTGGGATTTCATTGAAGAGATCGTTTCTGACATCAAGTCTTGCAATCTTTCATTTACAGTATGCATCTGTTTGATATATTGGCTGATATTCATCAATGCCTGTGCAGCGACTAATGGACCTTTTTTTGAGCTCTCAGTAAGGACTTTCATGCTGCTCTCTATTAATGCGCTTGGAAACTGTAATAATGCGCCATGATGCGGATCAAATATCGCTTGGTCAACACTCATGCCTTGTCGCATGATATTATTAGAGACTGCCTGGAAAAATTGTCCAGAGATGCTGCCTTCCATGCTCGCAGCAACTTTTGCAAACGCAATTTCCGCTGGAATACCGTCTCCCAAACGGTTGCCTAGCTGAAATAATGCAGCTGCAAATTCATTTTCAAGCTCTTTTGACCGGTTTCTTATCTCGATAACATTAGTTGATTGTAATTTATAATACAAGCCGATAGCTAAGCCTATCCCAAGAATAATACCGACAGATAATATTGAAGCGCCTAATCCAAATGGGCCAATGATCAATGGCTCATTGGTCTCTGGATCTGTTATTTTCTGGCTTTGCTTATATCCCATAAAGCAAAATTTTGAGCCGCATTCAGATAAGCCATCTTCTCCGCCAAACCCAAAATCCTTTACGCCTAATGCATGAAGATAGATTGGGCTAAAGCCGATTATTATACAGACAACTGCAATGCCTATGCACATGTACAACGGATCCATCTTTAATTTTACACCAAAAAATTCCATGCTCATCTTTTTTTCATCTGCAAGCTCAGGGTCCGCGCTTATATCAGTATCACCATAACCGGTAGGCCTGCTTGCCAATATGCTTGTGCCCATATAATAGACTAAAAACGGCAAACCAAGGTTGTAAAGCGCAGAGATGTGATACCATTGCACACCTTCCATAAAGCTGACCATCAACGGCAAGATGACTAAACCAAGTATAGGAAGGATTATGCCAAGCATGTGAAGCATCGTTATAGGTCCTTTAAGGTTTTGCGCATAATGCAGCATCTTTTCATATGTTTCCTCGAGAATGACTGTAAGCGATTTATCAAGCATCCCTAATCTTCTTTCTTCTGCGCCTTCATATAATGAACCTTCGATAAGATGCATTGCTTCAACATATTCAACATTCCATTTCTTCCAAGTTTCAAGGTATGCATCCAGGCTTTCTTTTATGTTTTCATATTTTTGCGTTTCAACATCCCAGAGAACTTTTCTTAGATCAAGAGCAAGCGGCGGAGATAGATGTTTGCTGGCAAATTCGATAGCTAACTCAAGGTTAGAGGTATGCCTCATGTAACTCACAACATAGAACACACTCAACACCATCTGATTTGATGCAGCCATTCTCCAGGAATTTGCAAACATCAATGGTATATTCCCAAACGGCATGATCATGGCTGCTCCAGAGCCTACAAAAAACACTATCATGAACATGCTGCCCTGAAATAGTGCAAATGACAAAATTACGCCTAGCAATGCAATTACTGCTGCGCCTAAAAATGAAAAGCTATACGCACCAGCAGGAGTTATGTTCAGATGGCAGATATCAATAGCTTCCTGATATGCTTTTTCTTTTTCTCCACTTGGCTTCAGATGCAAAAGATTTTCTGAGTAATTAGCAGCCTGCTCATACAGAGAAAAATGTTTTGGAAGATACTCATCTTTAAACTCCAAGAATTCTTTAGTGACAGGCTTTGCGTCTGCATTAAACTTTTCAGGCACAGGCTCGCCTAGCTGAGTGTTTATTTTAGCTTGATATTTCTTCAGGATTTTTTGAACTTCTTCTGAACTGATTTCAGGCATGATATGAACCTCTTTTTTATATACAAATACTTATCAACAATATAATCTTATGTTAATCCGATTTTATGATTTAACGATAATATAATTTTAACAACAATTAATCAACAACTGCAAAAGCCAAAACAGTGGCTGCCATCGCCAATTTTGCGAACATCTTCATGGATTTCTGAAATGAGCCGAGCGATGTTCCAGGGAGCGAGGCTCAATCTCACTGACTCTGCAAATGTTCGCAGGCGATGGTCGAAAGGCTGGAAAAACGATACGCAGTATTGTTTTTTCCGACTTGAGACAAAGCCATTGTTTTGGCTTTTCATCATGTTTTTTAGGATTATATTAGAGATTAACTCATCCATTGAAATACACCCTTTCATCTTTCTTGCTATTTTGTGATGGTGTATTTGCTTCAATCACAAATGAATTCTTATCATGCTCTTTGAAAGTGATAGTTATGCCTTTGTCCCAGCCTTTTAATGCAGCAAGCTGTTTAGGGATGGTTAGAACTAGCTGTCCATTTGGAAGTTTTTGGAGCTTTACCATATAATTTCTGTCGTCTTGAGTATTTTTTAATATTAATTTTAATAGTATTTATACTATCTATTGAAATAGTTGTTATAATAGTGTTTTGATATATAAAGGTTTCGTCAAAAGTGTAAAAGGTTAGTAATCTGAAGTTGATTTTGCCGCAAATGTGTCACATTGTTTATAAAGTCAGAAACTTCTTAATTCAACATAAAGATTAGTTTTTGTTCTTTTTTGCTTAAAAGAGGGTTGGATAACGGAAGGTTACAGTGATCAAATGTTTCAACAAGAAACCCAGGTATTAAGTATTGCAAGGGAGGTTACAGAAAATGATTGGCATACGAAGAGTTCTGCGAATCCTGTCCAGTTAGAGGCAATAGTAAAAGCAGAGATTGATAATGGTGTTGATGAAAGCTTAAATTCTAAGTTGGTAAGGATAATCTTACATGACTTAAAAAACAGCTGGACAATAGTCTTAGGGTTTTTAGATGTGGCTAAGTTAGAGGATATAAGATATGAGCCTGTGCATGAGAGCACATTTGAATTTTATAAGCAGATAAGAGGCATGCTTGACAATTATCTTGGCTCAGCATTATTAGCAGGCGTTAATGATGATGTTCTTCGGGCAGAGATCAACGTATTGCAGGAAAGGCTGAAATGCATAGAAAGAAGTGTTAAATATTACGATAATAAAACCGGAAGAGATGCATATAGCATGATCCAAAATGCACTGAGAAATATCAATGAAAAGCTTAAGGAACTGGCAGATATTAATCCAGGTGAAGACTTTGTGATAGATAAAGAAGAGTTTGATGTTGAAGAACTATTAAGGCATGCAAGAAAAGGTATAGAGGGGTTAGCTGATAAAAAGAGAATCAGGATCAGGCAGGATGTAAGGTATGATGGAAGAATATGCAGCAATCAGAGAGTATTGACCTCACTTGTGGAAAATTACCTTTCAAATGCAATAAAATATTCAGAGCCTGGGATGGAGATCATGATTAGGGCTTACCAAAAAGAAGATAAGGTCATGATTGAAGTTTCTGACCAAGGGATAGGCTTAAGTGAAGAAGATATTTACAAAGTATTCGAGAGAAAATATATGGTTCCAATAGATAGAGAAAGTTTAGAAAGGCTGAAATTATTGGAAAGGGACAGAAAGGGCATTGGCTTATGGCTTACAAAAGAGATTGCCGAAAAGCTAGGCGGCAATGTTGGTGTAAGAAGCATAAAAGGCAAGGGCTCAACATTCTATCTTGAAATGCCTATAGGGATAAAAGACAAAGGAAATACAGAACTTGGTGAGAGCGATTCAGTATCTGCTATAATAAATTATGCAGCATAATTATGAATTATATTCTTAACTATATAGTCTCCTTCAATCTTCTTTTCTAAATCACATCTTTTCTGAAGTGCCTCTTTTCTTGACTTCTCTTTTCATCCAGTTGTTCCACTCGAAGAACACTCTCTTAGGATCCATGCTGCCTATCTCATCCTTGACGGTTGCAATTATATTATGATATGCGTCATTGCATTTTATCGTAAACGGAGCTTCAAGCATATCTGGATCATTCAGCTGCTTTGCAAGATTAACTTGAGTCTCTTTGATCTGTGTCCTTAGCTGTATATTTTCCCAGACAGCATTCCAGTTGCCTGCAAATTCCTTGATGTTAGAAGCGATTGATTTTAATATTTCGCTGTCTCCATTCAGCAATTCATCGCTTGGCACAAGCTTGTCTATCTTTGCATCATACTTCATAAGGTCAGCAAATCCGTTCTCAGTCAAAGGATCCTCTTCCCATGATTTTCTGACTTCAGTTATCTGTGTAACTCTTCTCAATTTATGAAGGCCATCTGCGCTCTTGACAGGATTTGCAATTATACAGATGTCAGTTGCCTTGAAGCTTGTCTTTGGAAC
>JAGVZX010000105.1 GCA_018302185.1 Candidatus Woesearchaeota archaeon | reverse complement strand
TTTGGTAGGCGGAATGCCTGATAATGTAATTGTATAAGTAATCTCATCTAAATCCTCAAAACCTAGTTTGTACGGGCATTTCTGACCAACTGCATTATTAGTCAGTACTTGACCTTTGCCAGCATTGCTAAGCTCAATCCTCACAAATGCTTTATCTATTGTAGAATCTAAACTTACTCTATCAACAGCTACCGGAGCTCCTGTGCCGCCTACACTTACTGACTGCATCTGGCATGCCCCTCTCTCTTTTATGGCAGGATTTTGCTTATTAGGGTCAATGCATACTATCGGTGTAGCAACTGTCTTATAATTATAACAAGTGCTTAACACAAACCTTGGGTTATATTCATCTGCTCCTTTTGGGATTTTTATTGTGCCAGAGGAGCCAAAGGTAACCGTGTCATACCCCCCATCAAGCAAAAATTCGCTTTTTGGCTCTAAGTTATTCAATTCTTTAAAATTATCAATATTCTGTATTATTCCAGTATCATAACCAGAAAGATAAAATTTGGCATTTTCAATCTTATCTGTTCCTAAATTTCTTATTTCAGCGATTATCTGTATGCTTCCTGTATCATATGTTTCTGCAGGAGGAAGATTTGGCATAAAGCGCATAGTCAGGCCATCTGTGCCAGTGTAAATCCGTTCTCTTGCAATTGCAGTATTTTGCTTTGGATCTTTGCCAGAAAATAATCCTGTGCCACCTCTGCAACTGATTAGTATGGTTGCAATTATCACTAAAATAAGAACTAATAAAATCCTATTATTAACTCTTTTAACACCTTTTTTCATTTTATTTATATATATTAATTAAGGTTTAAATTGTTTTCGGTATATGTCGCTTTAAATATTTATTAACTTCATGTTATCTCAAACTAATTTTCAAAATTACCTATGATATTATTGTCAAGGTCTTTAATCACAACTTCTTTTTCAATGCTTTGTGAGTAGGTGTAGCCTAACACAATCTTAAGATTTGTTGTAAAATCCCCTCTCTTTTCAAACTTATTATCTGCATTATTGAACCTAGCTGTACATTTTATTATGTTTTCCTTATCTTTTATTGCCTTGTCTTCTTTATTCTTTAAGACTATAAATTGTCTGCCGCCTTCAGTTTCAGGCGCTTGTAGATTGCATCTTATATCTTTACCTAACTCTCTATCTGCCAGCCTTATCCCCTCTACAAATATCTTTTCTAAACCAGCACAATTACTTCCATCTACTACATCTCCTTTGTCAACATTGTCCAGGTATATCAAGAAATTATAATAAACCTCATCCTTTTTTTTCTGTGGCTTCTGAAGGACAATTTTTGTGACAGCGACAGGAGCGCCTTGACCATTTGCCAATACTATGTCCTTCATCTCACAGGCAGCTGCTCTTAATCTTAGGTCATTACTGGTTGCAAGACAGACATCTTTGCTTATGACTGTCTCATAAGGATAACAAGCTTCCACTATAAATTTAGTCTTGCCAAGCAGAGGCTGGCTTAATACAGTTGCTTCAAAATTATAAATTTTCTCTTCACCTATGGGATTATCAAAACTTAAGCCGCGGAGCTTTAAAGCTTCATCAGCATTCAACATATTCTTGTTCTTTATCTGTATCTCATCATTATCGGCATTGATTAAACTTAGTTTTCCTTCACCCACAATAGCGTTTGCATTTTCAGCTTGAGAGTTTTGTATTCCCATGTCAGAAGCCCCTAGGTTTTTGACATATACAGCAATCCTAAAATTATCTCCCACAAATACGCTGTCTGCAGGCGAATCTTTCAGCAGCTTTATGTCTAATGCTTTTGTGCCTATTCTTTCAAATGCCTTTAATGGTTCAGCTCTCTGCGAGCCTGAAAAAAGGTTTCCAAAAAAGCTGCTGGCTTTAAGGCTGCTTCTTCCAGGTGCATCTTGTGATTGTGAACAACTGACAATAATCATCACGGAAAGCAGTAAAACTATCAAGAATAAGAATCTACTTACTTTTTTTTCTTTTTGCATCTTGAAATATTTTCTGTTTATAGTATTGGCGACGTAAGCCACTGCTCAGGCTTTTATGTTATCAACTTAATAATACCTTCTTTTTATGGTATGTATCTAGTAAAGATTTACGAAGCAGCTGCCGCCGTTGGCACTGGAAATGATTATATAAAGAGTTGCTCCTCCTCTAGGTATAGCATCGCAGCTGCGTTATACGGTAAATAATTTTATACGTTTCTAGCTTAACCAATGGTTGGTTTTGCCCGTCGCAACTTAGCATCTTTTTTGGATTTGTGCCAACTAAATTGGCGGTAGCTGCTATGCACATACTTTTTATGCAGCATTTCCTGACATCGGCTGTGTTATGCTGATGTCTGTCATATCTATCTGTTGTCCAGGTTCATCTGGCTGAGCATTTACATCAAGGTCTGGCTTGATCTCATAATCAATGTTTACTATCGTGTCCTTAAATATTGCATATGTGTATTCCATCTCTATCATTATCTCCCTATTGATGAATTTCTGTTTCAGATTAAGATTTTGCGTGTCTCTTCCAAACAATTTATCCTGGTCAATTGCAGTAGAACATGTCGGAATTCCTGTAGTCGTGAGGTCTTTGATGTCACTAAGGCCTACAAGCTTATTTGGATCTTGCAAAGCTGCCAAATGCTTCTCATCTAACTCATACACAAATTTCAATATTACATCTTTCTCTTTAACATCTTTAGGCCCTGCTCTTTCTATTCTTTTAAAAGGGCACCTGTCTGCTAAAGGAGTTATGCCTGCAGGCAAATACAGATAAATCTTGTTTATCCCGACTATCTTACCATCTTTATATTTTTCTGCATTGAAGATATCTGTCTTCCAAGCCAATATCGCATTCTCATGCAGCTCAATAACAGGCTTTTCATAATTCAATGGCTTGATATCTATGACAACAGGATGCTCAAAATACACTCCTTCTATCTTGCGGTTAGGATAAGTGGAAAGTATATCTATCGGCAGATTATTTTTCACTACAAGCTGATCCCAATACTTAAATTCATATCTTTGATCATTTTTTGAAGCATCTTCATCATATTCTAATGTTCTCTTTACATCCCTGATTGCATCTGAAGTTGCGAATATCAACGGCAAAGTTGTTCTTGTCCTGTCTGTGAATATCACTGCAGCTCTTAACATATTTTCTCCTGTGGTAAACACATTGCTGATTGCATCGCCTGCTGCTGATCTAGGCATATCGCTTGCAGAGATGTCTACTCCAGACTCAAATACTGGCTTGTATTTCGAAAGCTTCTCTTTAGGAAATTCCATGCTTTTTTCAGTATCTTGGCAGTCTGCACTTGGTATGTTAAGGCATTTTAGGGTTGCAGGAGAGCCTTCTGATAAAGTCAATTCTTCTTTTTTGCTGCCTTTCTTCTTTAGCATGGCTGCAAATGCCAGCTCTGCATCTTGGAAAGAGGTTTTGTAGATTATATTATAAATAACTTCTGTGTTAATGCTTTTTACTGTCTTCTTGCTGTCTACCACTTTAGGTGGATCAGGGGTTAGCTCAAATCTTGGCTTGCCTTCATTAAAGCTGATGGTTGTGAAATCTGCAGCGCTTTCTCTTTTTCTTGCTGCTATCACCCTTTCAACCTCATTTCTTTCTCTTTTCTCTTCAGCAAGCTGCACTATGTTGTTTTCAACACAATTTCTATAGCCTTCACTCACCGCGCTGGACAAAATATACACTTTTCCCCTGTCTAAATAATAATCCATATAATATCCGTTATCATTCCTGCATTTCTCTGCAGCTTTCTGCTCAAACTCACTTACATCATATCCTAATCTCTCAGCAAGTGTTATCATAAAGCCTGTTTTTTGCTGAGAGTAATCTTCATCACTCAATCCTGCAGGAGTATACTTTTCAATAAGAGTCCCTGCATTTATTGCACTGTATCCCAGGGCAACCCAAAAACCCAGAATCATCAATATAGCTAATCTTGTCATTATCGGTTTTTTACCAGGATTCATTATAGATTTAATTGACCAATACCACACAATAGTCGGCCATAACGCTTTTAATGCCCACCATTTTGTCTGGATCCCGAGAAGATTTACTATCCTAAACCATTGCCATTCAATTGCAAAAAAAATACAGACAAATCCAAAAGTTCTCATCCTAAAGCTAAGGCTATTAGGTGCGCCTAACAAAAGCACAAAATAGATCAATAAAAATATGAATGCCCACTTGAACGCAACAGGGCTAGGGCCTTGCCAGCCGCCTGTCATGGCTTGAATAATATGCAGTAAAATTCCAACAACTAAAACAATATTAAAAAACCCATCAGAAAATGTTTCTGCGCCTTTCTTTGCAGCGTTGAGAGAGCTTTTTGCCAGTTCTGCAGATATCATGCCTGCAGTGACTGCGGTGTTAATAGCTGCTCTTCCTGTTGTTTTTGCAGTATCTGCTCCAACAACACCTGCTCTCTTGCCCCATTGAGTAAAAGTTGGGAAGTATTCTTTCATGCTTTTTCCAAATTTTTCACCTGCTTTATTTATCTTATCAGCAGCAGCACTTACTTTTTCAGCGGCTTTAGCAGTTACATCTGCCTTTAGTATCTCACCAAAACCCTGTCGATAATTTCTATCCTGTACACGTTCCTGTTGAGCCTGCTGTCTTAATGATGTCAATTGCTCACTGATCTTCTTATCCATGATTCCCGCAAATATAGCATCACGTTTATCTGGATCTTGTACCTTGCTCAATCGAGCTTGGAGCTCTTCCATCTTAAGGTTCTGTAATGCAAGCTGTTTTGCAATCCTTAATTCCTGCTCTGATACGCTTTCAAGCTTTTCTCCTTGTCTTTCTAAATGAGAGTTTATATCATTCTCAAACCTATCATGCCATTGTCCAATGTCGTCTGAGAATCTTTTCTGGACTTTAAGCTGTTCCTGTCTTGCTTGCTCTTCTTGCTGCTTGAGTTTGTCAATTGTCTTCCCATATTGGTCAGTAGCATGCTGAAATAATTTAGAATACATGGTTTCTGCATCTTCTAGAGACCTTCCTTCATCTTTTGCATGCTGGATAAACTGTGCTTTAAAATTTCCTGATTCCTCTCTTTTACCAACGATATGCTGCACAAATTCTTCGTGGTTATTTACCTCAATAGCAGGACCTTGAAACCAACCGCGATTAAATCTTCTTTCATTAAGCTTTTCCAGATATGCCTGAAGATGGCCTTGTTCATCTTTACTAAGATCATTCCCTACTTTTCTTATGCCTTTGGCTACTTCTCTTGCTATATTATACTCTGTCCCTTCGGTCATTCTTTCAGGCATTTTAAATACTTAGAACTCTACACCTCTTTTCATGTTTTTGACCATTATATTCCTATCTAGCTTTAAAACCATTGAGTATATAAAGCTATTCAGAATATATTAATCTTTCTCATTCTTGATGCATTTAGCTTTAATTTAGAGCAGTGGCGACTGCCGACGAACACTGATATTGTTACTAAAAGAGTTGCTCCTCCTCTAGGTTTAGTTAGTGATAGTGCTAGTGGAAAGGTATTGCGTGTAGTGTTAATAGATGTGTAATTAGATGCTATTGCCCGTCGCAACATTAGCATGGTTATTGTAGAATTATGTTCGTCAGAATTGGCAATCGCCACTGCTCTTTTTGTGCTAAATCTGTATTTAATCTTTTTTAATTGTTAGCTTAATCTCAGGCACAAACATCTGTTTTTTCGGGATTATTTTCAGATAATTAAAATCCTGCTTTAAGAATGGGTCAACTAGTCTTGAATAACCATTGCTTGAAGTGCTTAATACGAGCTTATGGCCGTTTAATATCAATTGAGCTTCCTTATCCTCATTATCATCAATAAAAGTGAATGTCAGGTTGCTTTTTGTCTTACTAAACTGTATTTCCTTGAATATGCTCTCATTGATCTGGAAATCATAGGAAAAATCTCTAGGCTTTTTCAATTTTGTCTCTACACTTATCCTGTCAATCAAGTACTTTCCTTCACCAGAAAATTCTACACTATTCTCCCCTGTAAATAAATAAGCTGAACTATATTCCTGAATAAAAGGTGTTCCGCAATCTGGAATGCCAGAGAATATTTGGTTGCTATTAATGGATATTATCAATGTGCCTGCTTTTTTTGCATCACAATCAGGCACAAATGATAACTTTATCTTAGATGCACTTTCTTCTTCAAAATCCTCAACAATAAATACAGACCTAGCTTTTTGGCCGGCAGTGTTCTTAACTTCAGCAGTCACAGCAACATTATCAAGCAGATATTCATTTACCTTCCAAAATGCAATGCCTGGAGAACTCACACTAAATTCAAGATAATTGACATTTCTAACTTCTGATTTCTTCAGCTTAATCGGCTCTGTAGTGTCTGTCACATCAGAATTAAAGACTTCAACATTATTTAGGGCGACTATCAATCTGCCTGAACCTTCTTTTACCTTGAAGCCTAGTAAGATATTATCAACATTCTCCAGCTCATTTATCAGAAAACTTACTTTATGTGGCTCTTTTGAGAAAACTCCGCTCTTTACATACACACTGTCAAATTCTTCTAAAACAGTCGCTTGGGTCTTTGTCATCAAATTAACAGCAGGCAACAGATGCTCTATCCTATCATTTGACTGGAAATCCATCCTACCTGGATTGACTAACAACACTGTCGTATTAAACTTTTTCAATCCTGAGCCAGATGAGGATGAGCCTGAACTTGAGGAGCTGCCAGAATCTCCAGCTGTGCTAGTGTCTAGAATCTTATCTCTTTCACTGGCAGGCAAAAATACAATATATAAAATTATTAAGAATGTGATGACGCCTACTAAGACAGCTGCTCCTGCTGCACCTTGCGGCTTTTGCGCTTTCTTCCCTAATTTACCTAGGCTAATAAACAAACCTCTTTCACTTATTGTATTCATTTTTGAAGAATAAAAACCTTTATATATATATGTTTTTCTATTTTACTAATTCATGGCTCAATATGAAAATACTGCATTCTAACATCAGAAAAGGAGAATATAAGCTTCAGATACAAAATTTAGACGATTTATGGTATCTTAGCCAGATTATTGATACAGGAGATACAGCCAAGGGAAGAACCATAAGGAAGATAAAGACAGGAGGCTCAAGCGATGATGCAGCATCTTCTGTGATAAGAAAGCCTATATTCATCTCGATAGAAGTTGAGAAATTAGCATACACTAAAGATTCTTTAAGGATATTAGGCAGGATAAATGAAGCTAGTGAGGATATAAGCAAAGGAGAGCATCATAGCTTTAATGTAGAGGAACAGACAATAATCAGCATAATCAAGCCAAAATGGTACAAATATCAGCTAGAGAAGCTTAAGGAGTCAGCTGAGCAAAAAGATACAAAAATACTTGTCTGTGTATTTGACAGGGAAGAAGCTACAGTAGCACTAATAAAAAAATATGGATTTGAAATCCTTACTGAATTTACAGGAAATATGCAGAAGAAAGGCGATCCAGATAAGCAGAATAAGCACTCCTCTAATTTTTATGAAGAAATAATCAGCAAACTTACAGAGTACACAGTTCGTTTAGGCATCGACCATGTTGTCTTAGCATCGCCTGCTTTTTTTAAGGAAGACTTGATGAAGGAGCTTAAAGACAATGAGCTAAAGAAAAAAATCATTTTAGCTACCTGTAATGCAGTTGGAAAGCCAGGCATAAACGAAGTATTAAAGCGCCCTGAAGTAAAAGAAGTTCTAAAACAAGAGAGAACAGCAAAAGAGATCAACTTAGTTGATAAATTATTATCTGAAATTTCAAAACAGGCTCTTGCGGTATATGGACTAAAAGAGACACGAAATGCAGTCGATGCAGGTGCAGTTGAAACAGTATTGATAACAGACGGGTATATCTTTAAGCTGCGCGAAGAAAATAAGTACCAGGAAATCGACAAACTTTTAAAACATGCAGATACAATGAAAGCTGCCATCCTAGTAATATCCTCTGAGCATGAAGGCGGCAAAAAATTAGATGGATTAGGGGGTATTGCCGCATTGTTAAGGTATAGGCTGCAGTATTAAACTAGGCATTGCAATCGTTGTTAGTTATCCTTAAACGTATGCACAATAAGGCGCATGGGCACCTAATCACCATGAGTCTTTACATGATATGACTCAAACAATAAAACATAGGATGGCTTAATACTTTTTGGACAATGTTCAACACCTTTTGGTACAATATGCATCTGCCCTTGTTTTAATCTTAAATTATCTCTATCTTTATACTGGATTTCTATTTCTCCTCTATAAACAAAAAACAATTCATTTTCATCAGTATGTTTGTGCCAATGAAATTCGCCATCAAATAACGCCATCCTAACTACCTGATCATTCACTCTTCCAACATCAACAGGAGAATATGGCTTTCCACCAATCTCCTTAATTTTTTGTTTTAAGTCAATTACTGGCATCATATTTTAAAGTAAATACTTTAGTATATTTAACTTTTTTCTTCCAAGATGCCCTAGCATTATGGCGTATAACCTGATGCCTGTTATCCAAACCGACCCCTGTGAAGTGG
>JAGVZX010000078.1 GCA_018302185.1 Candidatus Woesearchaeota archaeon | reverse complement strand
AAATAAGAAAGTCCTTTTTTTGCAAGATATGTGCTAGTATTGAATGCAAGGCAGATGCAGTTCTTTCTCGCAAATTCAGCAATCTTTTCAGCTGTCAAAAGGGATTTGCCCATCATCGAGCCAAGATATATCCAGCGTGTTTGCTTGATCTTTTTTAGGTTGAGCTCATTAAAAAGCAGATTATCATTGGCTCCCTTGAATGCAAATATTGTACGATCTTCACCGTCTGCGTCAATGATTGTAGAATAGCCTGTCTTTTTAGAATTTTTTTGGATCTTCAGGTTCTCAGTATTCGAGTTTTTAGGATTTTTCTTTGCTTCTTTCTCAATGACCACTAAGCTAGTGTCAACTTTCTCTGCCTTAAGCGCATCTAACACGACTTTTGCAGGATTATCATTCCCTAATTTCCCCAAATATGCTGTCTTTAATCCCAGCCTGGAGAAAGCAACTGCAGTATTTGTGCCGCCGCCGCCAGTGGAAAACTCTAGATTTCTGACTAATAATTTTGTGCCGACAGGAAAACAATACTCTTCGACATGATTGCCTTTAATCTGATTATTGCGCACATACCTCTTGTCTGTCTGCAGAAAGACATCGATTGTTGCGCTTCCTATTGCTATTACGTCGTACATGATTCAGTGATTAAATTATTTATATTATATAAACATATCTGTTATGCAAACAAGAGATAAGATGATTGGCCATAAATGAATTAAGAATAAGAAATCAAAGATAAAGAACAAAAAAACAAATTAAAAAGATAAAAGACTTACTGGTATTCAGCAAGCTTCTTGACTGCTTTCAATGCAACAACCAATGCAGCAGGAGCAACGAACTTTGCTATGTTTCTTAAAACGTTGTTCAAGATTTCTCCCACATATGGGATAGATAATACATCAGCTACTCCAGCAACCATCAATGCGATTGCTGCTACCAAGAAGCCTGTGTATTCTTCTGAAGTGATGTTCATGAAGCCAACTACAAGACCAAGAACGACTAGAACTAGGGTTACAACATGCTCTTCAAGAATTGAGCTTGAAATGCCAGCAATGATCGCGACAATGACTCCTGCGATAAAAGCAAGATGTCCTAGATTGCGCTCATATGTCTTCAGTGCAGGACTAGCTGCTGGGGTACTTACGACAGGAGCACTAACAGCTCTAGCTACTTTTTTCTTTTTTGCCATGATAATATTCACCTCTCTTTCCCTGATTTAAATGATATATGCTAAAACGTATGATACATACTAGGATTTAGCTATATTCAAACCATATTCTAGCTGTATATACCTAATCTAAGCCCTAATTGTTTGATGGTATATAAACTTTTATTACCATTTTAAAATAGTGTATTAATAATTAGAAAACTATTCTTTTATATCGTCACTGTTATACCTTTTCCTCTAGATTCAATGTATTCAGCAGGCAGATCATAATCTCCTATTACACGTTTTATCCATTCTTCTCTTTTGCGCAATATCTGGTCTCTAATTTTATCAGAAGTTGTACCAGCATTTATCGCTGCAATTGTAAGAGCAGATAAAGTTAAAAAACCTGCAAGATGCGAATTTAAGCCCTGGTTAAGTTTCCAATATATTAAGCGCATTGTTTCTTCACTGAGTTGCATTGTTCTTAAAACCTGCAAAGAAAATTCCCATGGACCATACTCTTCATCCATATACTCATTAATCAATTCTAAAGTCAATTTTGGATCACTACTTTCAGCCATATAGCTAGTAAGATTATAACGCTGAGAATCATAAGCAGTGTCAAGATATCTTCTGGCATGACCTATCTCATGCAATGCAACTGCTACATAATAAGCACTATCAGGGACCCCTATCTGTATTGGCTCCTCTTTAGTGTTTGGTCCCAGATATCGCCGATTTAATCTAACCTCAAATCCTGCAGGAACATAAGATAATAAATCATAAAGTTTATTTGCTCTAACCACTACATATTGTTTAACCACTTTTTTTTCATTCTCAATAATCCATTCTAAAGTAACTTCTCCAACACCTTCAATAAGTATTTGCTCTATCATTTTCATTATCCGATCCTATCCAGCACATCATGCGCATTCACAGCATTAAGATATTTCTTGATAATATTCCAGGTCTTTCCTGCTTTTGCCTGGAACATGGTAGTAAGATATTCCTTCTCATTGTTAGAAACTCTAGCTAATTTGTCTGCAAATATTAAACCATAAGGATAGCCAGGGAATATTAGATCTTTTGAGTTATGCGCAAGTACTGCAAATATATAATTTAAAAATAGATTATCTTTATCAATTAGGTTTCCTTTAAATATCTCAAACCTAAACACATACTCACTAGCTTTATTTAATTTGACAAAAAAAAGCTCTGCCTGATGGTTTTCATTCTCAATTGTCACAATAGGATAATAGTACCAAGCAGTGTTTTTAAAGATTTCACCATCCACTTCTGCATTTGCGCTTATCTCATTCAGCAATCCTGCAACACTGTTTCCATTGTTGGTAAATAGTCTAGATGTCTTTGCAAGCGCGCTTACAATAACTCTCTTAGCATTTGCTGCATCATACAATTGCTCCAGATACTTCTTATGATTAGTTATCGTTGCCTGCAAACTGCCGTCTAAGACAAGCATATCATTCTCTTCAAGTTCATTTACAACTTCTTTAGCTAGTGCAATCTCCCCAAACTTTCTGGCAATCTCTCCGATTGTGGAAATATTTGCATTATGGATACCATCTCTTATTGTCTCGTCATCTGCTGCAAATAATAAGTCAGAAGCATCAATCAATGGCTCTTCTACTTTTCCACTTGCTTTGTTTGCATCAAATACTTCAGCAGAATATGCCAATTCTTTTTTTCCATCGTCACTTAATCTATTCACGCATCTAGCCAGAACATAAAACTCTCTTTTTTTCGAGAAGATTCTCTTATTATCTTGAAAGATGCACGCAAATACCCTTACAAACTGAAGTGAGAAATTAGGCGCAGAAAGAAGCTCTGCATTGCCGCCATCGATAAATGCGATCTTTTTGCTTACTAAACCCTCAACCTTAATCGCATGAAAATTACTCTTAGTGATAGGCACTGCCTTATAGCCAGGGAGATTGAACTCTATCGCTTCATTCCCATTAAGCTTCAAAGAAGCATCTAATGAAGTGATTATCTTTCCTATTATTTGGGATTGCATAACGTAGGATAATATTGCTTTATTTTTAATGTTTGTTGATTTTAGAAGTATGATCTTTCAATCATGACTTAATACATACATTAAACATGCAGATAAAATGTAGTGGTTAACTACCTATCCTAAAACACCTTATTTTACATTTTCCGACGAAAGATTTATATATTTGTAGTGGTTAACTTGGCTTATGGTAAGCATAACTATAAAGAAGATAAAAGGAAAAGAATACCTTTACCTTGTCGAAAGCATAAGAAAAGGAGATAAGGTTACTCAGAAGACTGTTAAGTATATAGGCAGAAAGAGGCCTGTCTTAAATGAAGAGCTTGAATGCATGAAGCTCTCTTACTATAACAATGACTGGATTCTTACAGAATTTAGAGATGAGCTGCCATACACAGAGCACCATAAGATGAAGGTTGCTTCAGGCAATTATAAGAGATACATGAATTCCTTAGATAAGATGTCAAGAGAAAAAGAAAAGCAGAAATTCCTGAGCAATTTTATTGCAAGCAGCAATGCAATCGAAGGCTCAACTCTTACACCTAAAGAGACCTATGATTTCCTGTTCAATGACCTAGTGCCGAAAGACCACAGCAAGAAAGAATTTTTCATGGCACAAAACCTATTATCTGCATGGGAGTATGTTGAAGCAAATTGTTCAAGGTTTCCAACTCACAATGACCTGTTTGAGCTGCATAAAAGAGTTAACCTGAATATTGAAACAGAAAAAACACTAGGGAAGTACAAAACAGTCCAGAATTATATAGGCGATGTTTATACCTCATCATTCTTGTTTGCTGAAGAGAAGATGGACAAGCTTCTGCAATGGATCAAGACAGCATCCACCAAGATAGATGACTTTGAAGTCGCATTTCAGTCGCATGCGCAGTTTGAGATCATTCACCCATTTGTGGATGGCAACGGAAGAGTGGGAAGGCTGCTTTTGAACTGGCTTTTGATGATGAATGGCGTGATGCCTTTAGCAATAAGGTCAAAGATGAGAAACGAATATATTTCTGCATTGAACAATGCCAGAAACGGCAAGTTTGAGGCAATTTCCAAATTCTGCTCTGAAGAGTATCTGGAGCAGTATAAGTTTGTCTGAATAATTTTAAAATAATTTGTAGTGGTTAACTCATCAAAGAAAAGTAACTATACTAAATTTTCTCGATGAAGAATAAAAATAAATGTAGTGGTTAACTCCGTATCTTATTTCTTACCAGTCAACTGTTTCTTCAGCTTTTCCAGATCTGCCTTAGTAGCAAACGGAGTCTGCTGTGCTGCATTCTGTATCTGCTTTCCTACTGCTCCAGTCAGCTGCTTCTGCGCTTTATTAGAAGCTTTCAAAACATCTTTTGCCAATTTTCTGCCTTCAGTCACACTCAATAATCCTTCCTTAACGATCCGATTAACAATCTTCTCAACTGTATCTTTTGATGCAGCTGCCAAACCAACTGAGAAATACAACCCATCCTTGATCAAGCTTCTTGCCATAAAAAACACCTCCTATAATTTTTTATCTTAGATTGTAGTTATTTAATATTAATCAGCATATTATTTCAAGTATCTTGCTAATAAAGTTCTGTGAAGCAGCCATAATGTCATAACAAAACCTAACGCCGTGCCTACTAAAGGTATAATTGGATATCCTTTATAATAGATGCCATTGTCTGTCTGCAGCACCAAGCCGGAGGTGACAAACAGCGCAGCAATTATCATTCCAAAAGCAATATTTCCTGAGCTGTGCTCCATCTCCATGCTTAAAGTCTTGATATCCGTATCTTCTATGTCTATCTTTATTTTGCCTTCCCTTATCTTGTTCATTATCTCAAGAGTATAGATGGGGATATTCTTCAGGGATTCTTTGAAGCTGCTGTATGTCTTATACATTTCTTTTGCATGTCCTGTTATGCTGAACTTCTTTATCAACAATTTTCTTATGAAGGGTCTGCTGCTCTCTATAATCTTAAAATTAGGGTCATATTTTAAGGCAACCCCTTCTAAAGTAGCTATTGTCTTTCCGAACAGCACAAAATCGACAGGCATCATCACATGATGCTTTAGTGCAAGATTAAGGACATCCTCAAGGATATAGCTGCTTTTTACGTCTCCTACAGAAGTGTCTTTAAGCTCAGCTAATATCTGCTCCAGGTCATCTTTAAATGCATCATAATTGATCTGTTCAATATTCATACCCATTTCTAAAAATGTCTTTATGATCTTTTCGCTGTCCTGCTCGATGATGCCTCTGAACAGATTGATGCTTTTCTTCTTAAGCTCGTCATTAAAATGTCCTACGATCCCAAAATCTACCAAGCCAATCTTGCCGTTCTTAAGGATAAATATATTTCCTGGGTGCGGATCTGCATGGAAAAAACCATGGACAAATACCTGGGTTAAGATTGCGTCAAATCCATGTGTTATCAGGGCATCAAATTCTTTCTTATTGCTGGCATCCAGCTGGTTAAGCTCTGTGCCGTCAATGAATTCCATCACCAAAATCTTTCCAGTGACGTATTCAGTATAAACTTTTGGGATTACAATATGCAGATTATTTAAGAAGTTCTGCCTAAAACGTATTGCGTTCTTTGCTTCCAGCCTGAAGTCAAGCTCCTGCTCTGTCCACCGCGCAAACTCCTCGACTATCTTTGCAAGCTTATATTTTCTGGCTTCAGGAAAATGCTCTTCAAGAGATGACGCAATATGCAGCATCAGCCTGATATCCTTTTCCATCACCGCCCTTATGTTTGGGCGCTGGATCTTTACTGCAACAGTTTTTCCGTTTTTTAATACTGCTTTATGGACTTGTGACAATGACGCGGATGCTATTGGCTTTTTATTAAAACTTTTGAAAACTGAATGCAATGATTTGCCAAGCTCATGTTCTGTTATTTGCTTAGCCTCTTCATAAGAGAATTCAGGGACATGGTCCTGCATCTTCTCAAATTCCTTGATATATTCCTTAGGCACAAAATCCGGCCTTAAGCTTAGGATCTGACCAAGCTTGATGAATGTAGGCCCTAACCTTTCCATCGCTCTTCTTACTCTGAAAGGCAAAGTTAATTCTTCAGTTGATTTGTTTCTTATCCCTGCAAATATTCTCCTGTACCAGGGAACATGAGAAGCCAATGCTGTCCTTGATATCCAGTAGCCAAATCCTTCTTCAAATAATACTGCAAGAATCTCCCTTAATCTGTTTATGTCTTTTATGTCCTGGATCAGGTTGAATAATGGCATATGGACCTCTTTTTATGTTTAACTGCAATATCTAATCTTTAATAAGATATATTGATTACAACAATAAACTATTAATAGGTTACCTAGTATTTATATTTAACTTAAACAGTTTGTTTTTTTTTCAGGACCTTGTTCTAACTTGGCTAGGATTCCTGCTTTGGCAGCAAGCAGGGAACAAAAGAGAAGAGAGAGAAATAATACAGCACGTTCTCGAGCAGAAAAAGATGGAAATAGTAAAGCTAAAATAGAAAATGTTAAATACTTTTACACCATTCATGCTGGGTATGGTTGAATGGAAAGAAGATGCTGACGACGAGGATGAGGAGTTTGAACGGTTGTTTCCTAAAGGAACAAGATTTACGTACGATGAGATAGAGCTTGCACTTTCTATCGTAGAAGAAGAATTAGAGGGATTAGAGTATGAAAACCAAAGGCCATATCTTGAACAAAAAAGAAGGCTTCTTTTGAAAAGACTTGGCGCAAAAGCCCTTGAAAGTAATGAATTTTCAAAGGCAATACGTACATATAAAATTTTAAATGATACACACGCGCTTCGCTCTGCAGGGTATATTGCAATAGAGCAAGGGTATCCTGGATCTGCAGTGATGGCATTTCAGCACTTGAATGATGAAGAAGGAATAGAAAAGGCAGTACATGCCGCAATGCTTGTTCCTGAGGAAAGAAGGCGTGCAGAACTTATGTGTATCGTCGATTTCACGCTTGATGATGCTCTCGCGCTTGATATGCAAGAAATAAAAGAGGCGACAAAGGGAAAAGCGCATAAGGGGTTTCATAGTCAAGGCACTATTTTGTCAGTGATAAATGCGGCATATCAGCTCAAAGATTCTTATGATGTTGCAGTTGGTGTAGCAAATGGAGGAATACCCATATCCTACGTCTTTTCCGTTGCTGGATGGGATATTGTTATGGCCAAAGCGTGCTATGAGAAGAATGGTCATCCAGAGCAAGGAGAAAAATCTGCCCCAGAGGCATCATATGCTTGGCTCGATGATTCTGGCAAAGTGAGAGGAAAAAGAGTTCTTATACTTGACGACTTTTTTACAACTGGAAAGACCCTCACAAGAGCAATTCATGAAGTGCGATCATGCAGTCCGCAAACGGTAGGAGTATGTCTTGAGAGGTATAGGAGTGAGATGCAAAAAGTGCTGGAAGTAAAAAAAGGATATCCATGGAGCATAGCCTCTTCTGGAAGAGATGCTGCATTATATGATGCAGAAAGTTTTGTGTGTGGACCAGAATTTCCAGAAAGATTTATCTCTTTTAGAGATGCCCTCAAAAAAAGAAGGCGCATCTGCATATCAAGACTGATATACTCTCTCAAGAAAGAAGTGCGCTAAAACTGCACAATATATTCTAAAGCTTAAAGAAGGAAAAGAGACTTACCTGCATCCTGAGGAGAATAAGCTGGTTATTGAGATGATGCAGTAGATAATATAATACACAAGTTAATATTCATTTAAAACAAAAACATTTTTAATAGCCGAGGATATTTTAGTTCTGATTGGATTAACAAAAGTAGAATAGATTTAATTTATTTTAAATTCAATGATATTTACTTCAGGGGGTTTGTTTAGATGCAACTTACGCCAGCTATGCAGCAGTACATGAAAGTGAAACAGGAGTATCCAGACACTATTGTGCTGTTCAGGATGGGGGATTTCTATGAGACATTCTATGAGGACGCTAAGACTGCTGCTAGAGAATTAAACATAGTACTTACTGCACGCGGCAAAGGAGAGACAAGAGCTCCATTAGCAGGGATTCCCTTCCATTCATTAGACCTGTATTTGGGCAAACTGATAAAACGCGGATATAAAGTAACGATAGTCGAGCAGATGGAGAATCCAAAGTTTGCAAAAGGAGTTGTCAAGAGAGATGTTGTAAGAGTAATTACTCCAGGCACAGTGATGGAATCGAATATTCTTGACCAGAAATCAAATAATTACATCTTGGCAATTAGCAAGCAGGGTGAATATGCACCGAGCAGTTCAAATACACCAGAGAATCCAACTAAACAGAAATTAAGATTTGGGATTGCCTTAATTTCTGTTTAGTTGGATTCTCTGGTGTATT
>JAGVZX010000049.1 GCA_018302185.1 Candidatus Woesearchaeota archaeon | reverse complement strand
CCAGATAAATAATCACCAGTACCATCAAGTTCTAATCCAAATCCACCATATTTATAATTAGTTGAGTTATAATAAGCATTTCCGTTTAATGTACCAACATAACCATTACCTGATGAATCTACACCATTATTATTTAAATGCCACCAACCTGTAATGTTCTGTGTTAAACTTTCATATTCACCATTATAAATATCTTCTAACTCTCTGCTTCTCAATAAATGAGTTGAATTAGAGGTTATTATCCTTTGGCTTGAATCTATCTCAACCTTATTGAACATCTGTGATTCAGAAACATTGACTAAAATTTTATTGCTCGTATTTATAACATACAAACTATTAGAAGCGATTGCACAATAATCTATATTGGAGAATGTCCTGCAATCTATATCATTGATATTAGTGATGTTAGTAAAACTATAATTTGAAGTTAATGTTGCGTCATTATTAAAAACATAAATACCTGAGGTATTGCCGAGATATACAAGATTATTCAAGGCATATATAGAATTAAAATTTCCAGAGAGGTTTGCCTTTTCGGTATTATTCCTGACAAACAGAACATTTAATCCAGAGATTGTTGCAATGTAATAATAGGTCCCATCTCCAAATACATCATTAACTGTATTATTGCTTATCTTGCCATTTGCAGCTGTGAAATTATCTGCGTCATAAACATAGGCGCCAGTTGAAGTGAATCCATCTGCCTTAGTGATTTTTGAGCCATTAAGATATAGATTGAGATAGGTATTGCTAACATTTGTACTATCGCTTAGATTGATATGGCCTGTTGCGATCACATTTGAAGAGAGGGTAGTATAATTAGCAGTTAGCAGTCCTGTGACTGTCATGCTGCCATTGACCGTAAAATTGCCTTGATATTCTGCGATATTGTTTGCGCTATCATTTGCATAAACAGTATAGTTATATGTTCTTGCATCAAATGATTCATTTATCAGAATCTTAGCCTGCCAGATCGTGCCGCTGAACAAAGACATAAACCCTTGCCAGATTATCCTTGAAACATCTTTAACACTTTCCCAGACTTTTACCCAGACTTTATCTGGCTTAGTCAATGTATCAGTAACATTGACAGTTAAAGTGATATTAGTTCCAATTTGGACAGGAGAAGTTACATTTACCATCACATTTGTCTCTCTAGTCTGATTTATCAGGATGATAGTTGCATTAGTCAAATCAACGGTAAATGTTCTCGTTTCAGATGTATTTACATTAGTTGCATCATCTGCACAAGTGACGTTCCAAGAATGACTTCCTTCTGCTATTGACAAAGTAATGTTTATTAATGTATTATTTGCTGTTATTATGCTTGATTGGTTTATTATTCCGTCAAGTGTCAGATTGCATAACATGCTGGTATCAAAATTATCTTTTGCGATCCAGCTGAGGTTTATGCTTTGTGAAGAAGAATTATAGCCGTTTATCAGATATAAAGTGATCTGTGGGTCAGTGGCATCGACAGTTAAAGTAGAAGATGAAGAGCCTGAGATCAATCTGGAAGTTGAATTTACCAGCACAGAGTATGTGCCGTCTTGCCCTAATGATGTTATCGTATAATTATAGTTTCCGCTAGCATCAGTTTTTGTGAAGATGTTATCTAAGACTGAAGCTCCGTTGTCTGTTCCTGCAATCAGAGTGCCTGACCATAAAGCAGAGATCGCATTGTTTGCATTAACGCTCAAAGACCTGATGTCATAATCGATCAGCCAAGGAGATGTAAGATTGCTCCAGTTGTATAAAGCTGTGTTTGAAGTAAGATTTATTTCGGTAATTGCACCGCTTATATTATTGCCATTATTTGTACCAACATAAAGTGTCTTATTGTCTGCAGCTAATGAGAGCGAAGTTACGTTGTTTGATGTACCTGCTATCCTGAAATCTCCTTCAGGCGTGAAGTTGCTTGTATGTTGGACAGTATTAAATATCTTGACTTCATCTATTGTGCCGTTAGCAGTATTAGCGCTATTATAGTCAAAGCTTCCTATTACAAGGTCACTGACAGTAGCAGAACCAGCAATTACACTTCTATTTCCTGATAAAGTTCCGCTATTTTGCAAAGGTTTGCCTATGCCATCAATGAATATATAACATTTCGAAGTACTAAAATCCCATGCAAACTCTAGATGATACCATCTATCTTTAATGATATTATTCCAAGTATTCGTCTGTGTGTTACATTGTTGCGCACTGGCTGCATTATTGTAGGGTTGGAATACTAGCTGTCCACCACTGCCAGAAGCCGTATATATCTGGAGAAGGTTAGCATTACCTGTCTGATTTATAATTCTTAACATATAATCATCAGCACCTTGAACAGTACCGTTATAGTTAGGTCTATACCAAAAACTTACAGTTCCTTTATATCCTGGGTCTACACCACCTAATATGCTAAATCCATAACCGCCTGTAGGATTGAATAACGAAGCATTATTAAACTTTCCAGATACGAAAGTACCGCCTGTTGCTATAGGTGTCTGGTTACCTACTGAATATGTTGCTGTATCATTAGAATTTAATCGGTGATAGAATGTCAAGCCAGATGTTGATGGAGATATTTCATCTGCTGTGGTCTTATATGTGTTATTGTTGAAATCCTTAAAATGTATGTTGCCTATACCATGAACACCATCTTCATTGCCGATATAGATATTATTAGAATCTGATTCTATTGCATTGATGTTTGAGATAGCTGTATAATTATCAGATGCAAAGCTTGTGCCTATGTTTTGAACTGAGAGTTTTCTTAATAGGTGTGTCGTATTAGCCCAGACTAAATCATTTGATTTTGTTATTAATATTGCTCTTGATAAATAGGCATCTGTGGAATTTACAACGCTGTTGCCAGTATAATTGATTATGCTCACTCCTGCATTTGTAGCAACTGCGCAATAATCTGCTGTGCCTATTGTCCTGCAAGAGATGTCATTCACGCTTGCATTTATCAGCTGAGTTGTATAGCTTCTGTTGAATGAAAGAGTTCCATCGTTATTGAATATCCATACTCCAGAAGCATTGCCGAGATAGACTAGATTGTTTAAAGCAGATACTGTTGCAAAATTGCCTGAAATATTTGTTTTTGCAGAATTGTTTCTTGTATAAATGAGCTGCAACCCGCCGTTTGTTGCGATGTAATAATAAGTGCCATCATTAAATACATCATTAACAATATTATTTCCAAGCTTCCCGTTTGTAGCTGTGAAATTATCTGAGTCATAAACATATGCGCCAGTTGAGGTAAAGCCATTTGCCTTTGTTATCTTTGAGCTGTTAAGATATAGATTAATTAAAGTGTTGGAGACATTTGTTCCATCACTAAGGTTTATCAGCCCAGAAACTGCTGTTGTCCAATAAGCATCTGTGAGATTAGGACTTAATGCTATCTTTATCTGCATGCTGCCATTGACCGTGAAATTTAAAGTTTCTGACTGGACAAGGTTATTGACAGTATCATTTGCATAGATTGTGTAATTATATGTTCTTGCTTCAAATGAGACATTTATTGGAACAATAAATGAATAGATCGTCCCAGAGAGGGAAGTGTAAGAAGTATTTGCTATGAAGTTATCGCTTGTATAATTGCCAGCCTGCCAAACTGCAACCCATACATTTGAAACTGATTTAGGTGTGGCTGTTACATTTATCCTTATCGTGATGTTGCTGCCTATCTGCACAGGAGCTGTTGAATTAACATTATTTCCAGCAAAATCTGTCTGGTTAACCAATGCAACTGTAAGATAATCTGACCCAATAAGGCTCATTCCTGAAGATGTGCCGACTAACAGCTCAAACAGATATAATGCATTTGCTGATATCTGGCTATAGGTATTATTGCCGTATTTTGCTATCGAAGAGATGCTGTAATTGAGCAATCTTTCGCCGTTTGTATTTGACCAGTTAAATAGCTGTGTGTTGCTAGTCAGATTTATCTCAGTGACAGCGCCATTGGCTGTGCCGTCACTTGTAGCTGCATATAATGTCTTTTCATCTCCTGAGATCGCAAGAGCAGTTACATTATTAATTGTACCTGCTAATATTTGATTAGGATTCCCATATATTTTAAATTGGATTTCTTCAATCCAAGGCGAATTACTAAATGTTCCGCTAAGCCCTAACATTCTATAATACCTATAACTTTTATTATTTACTGATAATGTTGTCTGTATTTGGTCAGTAGAACCGCCAAGAGTATAATTAGCACCGATATTAATAAATGTTGAATTATCATCACTACCTTGCCATTGCCAAATACCATGTGATGACGTTCCGCTTTGAAGCCATTTAGCTTCTGTTATAAATTTATTATTGTTAGCAAGAAAATCAAATAATATCCATTTATCAGCTACTGAAACTCCCCCACCGATAAAATCATTTGTTGTTGCACCATGACCTACACCATCAACTAATCCATTGGGGTCATCGCAACCAGTCCACATACCAGCACAACCTGAGTCTACTACATCCATCATAGGTCTTCTATCGCCAAATCCACCTGAGTTATTATATGACGTTAATGCACTTCCGTTGATATAATAATCTTGGTTGGAAGTAGAATTATAACTAAATTCGGTAGCATTTATTTTAGATACACCGCCAGAATGTCCTGCATAGATGTTATTAGCTGTAGATTCTAAAGAATTGATATTAGATAATGCAGTTGCATTTTTAGACTGAAACTTAAAGTAATAATCATAAATCTCCTGTGCTGTTAATGCCTTGCCTAAGATGATAACTTCGTCAATAGAACCATTCCATGGAGTGCAGGCAACTCCTATATCAAGACATCCGATAGTAACAGGTTTTAATGTACTGCCGTTCTGAATCTGAGTGCTAGTATTCAAACTAACATTAGTTTGTTGTATGCCCTCATAATAAAGTTTAAATTGCCCTGCATTAAAATCAATAGTATATGCCAGATGATGCCAATTATTGTCAATCAGGAATGGACCTGTATAGATAACTTCATCTGAATATACTTGGTCATTATCAGCCACAAATGTCCATTCCAGCCTGTCATTGCCTGCACCATTTACATCCCTATGCCTAAAAAGCCAGCTTCTGTCTGTTTCTGTAACAGTGCCAAACTTACCAATTATATTGGTATATCCTGAATCATGTTGTGATGCGTTTGATTTTACCCATAACATAACAGTCAATTCCTTTCTTCCGTCAAATTCAGTCGCAGAACTGTTCACTACCGCAGCATTTCCATTTGTTTTTGTGCCGTTGAACGTCAAGCTTCCATTTCCAAACTTGCTATAAGTAGTGTTATATGTTGCACCAAGTAAAAGTGATGTTATATCTAAATTTAATGGTCCTGAATCATTGCCATCTGCATTGTCAAAATGCCACCAGCCGCTAATGTTAGAAAAAACAGGATATTCTTCATTGTTAAACATTGCATTAATTCCTGTGCTTCTCAACAGATGGGTTGTATTGCTGAATAGTACTTGTCCTGTTGTGCTGTTTTTGTCAAACTTAACAGCTTTTATTATCTGTGTGTCTGTGCTGTTGATGATAGTATTACCTGTGAAATTATACACTCTCAGGCCTGCATTAGTTCCTATTGCGCAATAATCCAAGCCAGAGAATGTAGTGCAGTCTATATCATTTACATTAGTCACATTAACAGTATGGCTTTTATTGAAGCCTAATGTTGCGTTGTTATTGAATACATAAATTCCAGATGTATTGCCGAGATACACTAAATTATTCAAGGCATAGATAGCCTTGAAATTTCCAGAGAGGTTTGCCTTTTCGGTATTGTTCTTAACAAACAGCACACTTAATCCAGAGCCTGTTGCAGCATAATAATAAGTGCCATCTACAAACACATCATTTACAGTATTGTTAAGCAATGAGCTGGAACCACTATCTGCATTAAAATTAGCTGCGACTATAGATAACCCAGTAATATTCTGCTGCGATGCATACATGCTCAAAAAGAACATTGCCATTGCTGCGAAAAAAACAAGCACGCTTACTGCAATCGCATTATGCTTTACAGGCGAATATCCTATTATGCTGTCTTTTAATCCTCTTATCTCATGCTGTTTTTCTTTTACATGCTGTGAAAAATAAGTGATATATTCAACATCCTCGTTATCTTTGATAGCTTCCTGCTTGCACTGCTCGCAGATAGCAATCTCTTTTTTCAATTCCCTGATCTTCAATCTGGCTTGCGCTATATTCTTATGTTTTTCAGCCCTTTTCTCATGCTTTATCTTCTTTTTAAGCCAAAATTCCATAGTATTTATCCATCTCTTTCTGAGTTATTTCTTTTTTTATTTTATGCATCTTTTTCACTTTATCCCTCTCTTCTTTTTGCTGCGCGCATATTCTGTCCAGACATTTCTTTCATCGCGATTTAGGATAAGGCCGATCTCGTGATATGTGAGTTTTTCTTTTTCTTTTAGGTATGCAGCAATAGCTTCTAGAACACTCAATCTCTCATCATGGAAGATAAAACTGGGAATAAGAAAGTTAGAACTAGGAGAAATTGTACGTTCCTCTTTTGCATCAGCTGTTTTTTTCAAGTTATGGTACATATAATGTATGTAGAATTTAAAAAGCTTGCGGTTTAGGGATAAGATATCAAGTTATTTTAATATAGTAAAGAGGGTTACATATAATATATGTATAGATAGTTACATATAATGTATGTAAAATGTTGAGATAATGTATTTAGATGAGGTTATAAGTACATACAGAGTATGTAAATAAAAGAGTACATACAATAGATGTATAGTAAGAGTAATGACAGAAGATAATCTATAAACTGATCCAGTGATTAGCCTTACTATACACACAATGTGAGTATTAAGATTAAAGGCAACCATCGGACTCTAGACGATAAAAGCCAGAGCCTACACGCCAGTGGGCATCAGATGGTTAAAGAAAAGAGTTACTCCTCCTCTACACTTAGAGACTAAAGTTGAAACTGGAAAAGCATTGCGTGCTGTGTCAGTTGATTAGTAAATAGTTCGTATTGCCCGTCGTAACTTGAATTAGTATTTTTGAAATTATGCTCACTTAATAGGCGGTGTAGGCTCTAGCTTTTGTGCAAATTTTAACTATGCACATACTTAATACATAGAATCATGGTATCGTCGTATACTTTGTGTTGACAAGCAGCCATTCTATGAGAAGCAGGATAAAAGCCATGACCATCAAAGGGATAGAAAGATTTATCCCATTTGGCTTTTCAGTGATAGATGCTATCTCACCATATGCAGAAGATAGGTCACTTAATTGCTTTGCGCTGAAATATCTGCCATCAGTATAGCTTGCAATCTTCTTCAGACCTTCTTCGTCAAGCTTTGTCTTAAGTGCTGCAAGATTCGTAATGTTCAATTCTGCAAATATGCTGCCTTCTTCAGTGCCAAGGCCGATGGTATGGACCACAATATTGTTCTGTTGTGCATATTTCAATGCAGCATTGGCATCTTCGCCTATCGTTCCCTGACCATCAGTAAGCAAGATGATTGCCTTGCCACGAGACTCTGCTTTATCGTTATTTTCAAGCTGCTCAAGCTCAGGATTCTGTTTTCTGCCGATATTTAACAATTGATTTGAAGCTGTAATTATCGCATCTCCTAAATTTGTGCCTCCTGTCCGTTTTATGTTTACATTTCCAAGAGCTTCTTTTAATTTAAGCGTGTTAATCGTAGGCTCTATCTCTACAACACTTGTGGTCGCAAAGCTGATGATGCCAATATTGGCTTTTTTATCGAGAACTTCTATAAAATTCAGTGCTGAATCTTTTGCAGCGCCTAACCTTGTCGGCTGCAAGTCTTTTGCAAGCATGGAAGTCGAAGCATCGATAGCGATTACAAAATCAAAGTTGCTTGCCTGCCCTATATACCATACGACTGTGCCCGAAGCTGATAAGATCACAAAAGCTATGACAAGCAGCCTTGAAAGCAGCAGGCCATAGTTCTTTGATAATATATGGCTGTGCGTGACGCGCGCGATCGCCTCGAAGTTTGCAAACTTCACTGCTTTCTTATGTGTAAATTTAAGAGCAATAAAATGCCCTATTATCAAGACAGGCAGAGCTACAAAAAACCAAAGGTACTGGGGATTGTTGAATGTTACTGCAGGCATGTTTGTTTTTGAGCTGTTTTTTAAGTTGTAACTTATTTATTTTAATTGCTTATCTCATCTTCAATCTTCTCTTATTGAAAAAATTCATTATTGGCTTGATGAAGCTTTCATCTGTCTGCAATGAGATGAAATCTGCTTTGAACCTGGCAAACGTATTCTGGATCTTAGCCTCATCTGCACGGACATCCTTTTCGTATCTATCCTTTATCAGCCTTGGGTCAATGATAAGCTGCTGATCTGAATAAGGATTCTCTATGACTACCTGGCCAGTGTCATCTGGCAGAGTCCTGTCATGCTTATCCCTGACCATTATCCCAATGATATCAAACTCCTTTGATGCGATCTTCAATGCATGCTCCCAATCATTTGTTAATCCAATAAAATCAGAGATGATTATTATCAACGTATGGGGCTTTACAAAATGCCTGACAAACTTCAGTGCATATGCCAGATCATAATCTCCGCCATATAAGTTAAAATCAGTCAATGTCTTCTGCAATACATAAAATTTCTCCCTGCCCTGCGCAGGCTTCATCTTTTTGACTATCTCATCTGTAAATAATACAAACCCTGCAGAGTCACCTGACTTTAAGACGATATAATACAGCGCTGCCATAAGCTCAGCTGCATATTCTGCTTTTAACAGATGCTCAGAGCCAAATAACATGCTTGAGCTTGCATCAAGCAGAAAAAGCACTTCTACATTTCTCTCTTCAACAAATTCCTTTACAAGAATCTCGTTTGAGCGAAGGGTCGCTTTCCAGTCTATCAGGTTAGCATCATCCTTATCTGTGTATTTCCTATAATTTGAAAACTCAAGACCTTTGCCCTTAAATGTGCTCTTATAATTTCCAATAATTTTTGTAGAGACCAAGCCATGGCTAATTATCTCAAGGTTTTTAATTGTAGGAATTAGATTAATATTTAGCTTTCCCATAAACTTTAGCTCCCAAACTTTAGCTTCGCTAAAGTTTGATCAAACCATCGTAATGTCTCGCTCTGCTCGACATTACAACTCTTTG
>JAGVZX010000037.1 GCA_018302185.1 Candidatus Woesearchaeota archaeon | reverse complement strand
TTCTAAGCCAGCAGTAACCTCATTTAAGATGACTGGAAAGAAAAGCACAAAGAAGACAGACCTAAGGTTTGAATGCAAGGAATGCAAGAAGCAGCATGTTCAAAGGTATGGCTTCAGGGCAAAGAAGGTTGAGTTTAAGTAAAACAATAATCACGATTATTTTTTAATTATTTTAGTGGGGGATTTTAATGGATGCAGTAGCGGATCAGCCTGTATATTTAGATATTCTGGATAAAGTTGTTAGCAAGGTCAGAGAGGGCATTTCTAGCCTTGAGCAAAGACTAATTATTTTTGACAGGCATAGGGTATTGCCAAATGTACCTCAGGCATCTCTTAATACAGAAGACAGAAAAGCATTAACCCTTATGCATTATACAGAGAATCAGGTGTTTGCTTATAATTGGTGGCACAGAAAAGAAGGGCATACTCTAGCAGATTATCTCAATAGCCATGGAACATTTAAAGAAAAAGCTGGTGAATTAAGAGATAGATTAATTGAATATGCGAATGCATATAACGAAAGATGCTTACCATCAAAAGTACATGCTATTGCCTTAGAAGATGAATCAGGCATCAGAGAAAATACAGGATTAGATCTTTTAGAGACAGCTGTGACATTGGCTGGCATACCTTCTGTTGTGGGAGGAGCGACATATGCTGCAACTGATTCTATAATTGCCGGAGCTTTAGCTGGATGGGTCGCTTTGATATTTGCATATGGTGAAGGATGGAATTCAAGGAAAGATGATATTGATGATGGACTTAGCCATATTGATAGAGAACAGTATAATTATGTTGATAAGATTAACTTATTTTTAGACAGATGCTACTTGGCACTGAAAAAAGGAGGCAGAGAATTAGTCTCAGAAATAGATTCAACTATCAGAGAATACAGAGAGAAAAGAGATGCACTTAGGGCAGAGTATCTTCCAATGATTGCAGGCAAATAATATATTGGTTTAAGTAAAGGTGAATTTTCTAAATTTTTTTTACGTCCACAGTTTTATTGAGAAATAGAAGAAAATTAATAGTTTTGTGGTCATACTAATCTGGCTATTTTATGCCAATAAATTTATAATCTCTATGTTTTTTGCTAGGGTTTATGATAACTGAGCAATTAAGGAAAGCGCTTGATGAGCAGATAAATGAGTTTCAGAGATATTATGGACCTTGCTCTGTTGATCAAATTGCATTTGATACAGATAATGGCGTTGACTGCTTAAGGGTCGGAATTGGAACATCTAGGCAAGGAGCATCTGTCAACCATGGTTACTCACATGAACAACAGGGGTACGCTTCGAGAGAAGAATTAAGATTTGGAGTTATTCAGGTTCTGGCTGAGCATGGATTTAAGTATAAGCAACCTGAAAGAAAATCATTAGTAGAGAAATTAATACCTGCATTGATAGATTAATAGAGTAATCAGTTTATCCTACTTATAACGAACTTAAACAGTTCCTTTTTAAAGGAGTTCTAAACTTATATTTAATGTTACTAATTCCAGAGTGATAAAACCGAAAGGTTTATATGCAGATAGCCATTTCCCAGCGTCGAGAGGCGTTAGAAACAACTATTGACAACCATTAGGGGGATTTAACATGGGACAACAGGAAGTATATGATTTTTTGAAGGGCAACAAGCGAAAGTGGTTTACAAGCAAAGAGATTTCTGGAGAGCTAGATATTTCTCTGGGCTCAATCACAACAAGCTTGAAAAAGCTAAGGCAGTGCAAGATGATCGACTGGAAGAATGCAGGCAAAAGGAATTTGTTCCAGTACAGGTTCAAGAAATAAGATTTTAGATTCTTATTATTTTATAATTTTTATTGAAAAAGTTTAGGGGGTTGAAATGATGCCAACTACAATCCAGATACCAACTATAAAAAGTCTTGAACAGATAGCAGGTTATGAAACTTTTGTTAGAGATTTACAAACTGCCTATAATCTCCAGGGTTTAGACCCAACTCAACTTAGATGGGTAGCTGCGAAAGAAGATCAAGTTTCTGTGAATTATCCTCCTAGTGTTGTTGTTAATGTTGCAAATGGTACCCCACAATTGGCCGTAAATTTGCACCCAAGAAAAGATGGCAGAGAAGTAACCGGTCATGCTACTTACCATGCACCTCTTTTAGTAAGAGAGGTTGGAAGATGGGGTACTTCAAATTTAAGAGGTCATAAAGTTACACAATGGAGAGGTAGAAGTGAAAGCGAAACTTTTTTTCAGAAAAAAGCTTCATATCCATTTTATGAATTTCTTGATAAATTAGTAGAAGGATTACAAGATACTACTCCAGTCGTAGAGGTTGTTGCTTTATTGCCTGTTTCACCAGACGGAAGTTATGATACTGAGTTTGCCCCTGAAATTAGATTTGCTGATCATCTGGATCATCGCCATTATAAAATTGCAGTGTTAATGGAAGGTGGATTTAGTGCATTTAGTTTATTGACTAGAGGACAAAGGAGAGAAGTCCAAGATATAGATAAAGTTCAAAATCACTATAATTGGAAAGCTGATTTTATCGCTGATATGTCAGATATTGAACAACTTATGCTACCAAGTTCTGCCGGACATATGGTATTGATTGCACAACCTGTAGAAGAAGAGAGACCCTATATTGACTTCAGATCAGGTTCTGACGATTATGGTTCTGGTTTTAGAGGTGGAGGTTCTCCATTAACATTAGGTGGAGGAGTAATGACAAAAGGTGGTGCAAGCATAGGGGGAGTAAGCATTTCTCAAGGCTCACATGTTGGAAAAGGCAGTTTATATGATGGTGAATTAAGAAAATCTAGTAATGGAAATACAGTTATTTATCACATAAGATTTTTAGGTGTAAAACCAGATGTTGCACAGGCTCTTACAAAGGAAGCATTAGATAAAGCAGGACAAAGCCTTGATACATTTGTAAAAGAGTAAGTTTTAAGTTTTTATTTGCATTAGATTTATAAATAATGCTCTGTTTTCTCCTCTAATATAAAAATTAAGTATTTAAAGTTATAATAACTGAGAAGGTGATGAGTTATGCCAGAGATAATGGAAGAGCCAGTAAGCAAGTTTGTCAAGATAAGATGCCCAAAATGCAAGAACGAGCAGATAATGTACGGCAAAGCATCAAGCGAAGTAAGATGCCTAGTCTGCGGGAAAGACCTTGCAGAGCCGACAGGCGGCAAAGCCAAGATAAAGGCAAGAGTGCTTGAAGTATTGGAATAAGAAAGCTGTATTTATTTTTTTGAGGATTATCTAATTAGGGGTAATTTTGACGGATATATAAATATAATTTAGGTTGTAAGGAATATGCTGTTAAAAAAACAAGGATTGCCTGAAGATGATGAATTAGTCCTTTGCACAGTCACCAAGATACATTTTCATTCTGTATTTGTAAATTTAGATGAATACAACATGTCTGCGATGATACATATCAGCGAGATCGCTCCTGGCAGGATCAGGAACATAAGGGATTTTGTCGTTGAAGGAAAAGTTATTGTCTGCAAAGTTCTTAGAGTAGACAGAGAAAGAGGCCATGTTGACTTGAGCCTGAGAAGAGTCAATGATTCACAGAAAAGGCTGAAGCTTGAAGGGATCAAAAAACAGCAGAAAGTTGAAAAGATAGTTGAACAAGTAGCAAAACAATTGAAATTAGATAATGAAAAATTGCTTAATGAGATAAGTGAAATTGTCTTGAAAAAATATGATTCAGTGCACGACGGATTTGAAAGTATCGTCAAAGGAGAGACTAATCTTGAAGAATTAGGGATTGATAAGAAATACATCAAAGAGCTTGATGAATCGATCAGAACAAGAATAAAGCCAGAAGAAGTCATAATTAAAGGCAAGTTTGTGCTTAAGAGCTATGAAGCAGATGGAAATGAGGTTGTCAAATCTGCATTAAAGAAAGCAATCGCTTTGGGCAATAAAAAGACTTCTTTGGTGTATATAGGTGCAGGCTCATATAAACTGGTGATAAAAGCTGAAGAGTATAAGGAAGCAGAGAGTGTGCTAAAAAATATGACAGATGCAGTTACTAAACATATGAAAGCGCCAAATAATTTTTCTGAGTTTGTAAGAGATGAGTAAGTTTTAACTTTCTTTAGAATTTGCAAATATTTATATACACTCGCCCTATTTCTAGCAACGTAAGAGAGGGGTAGATATAATTTAGTGGAGAGAAAAGATGGCAAAAAACCAGATACTAAAATGCACAGGCTGCGGTAAATACACCATGAAAGAGCTATGTGCATGCGGCAATAAAGCAGTCTCTCCAAAGCCGCCAAAATATTCTCCTGAGGATAAGTATGGTGATTATAGGAGAAAGGTTAAGCATGATGATCTAGTGAGCAAGGGGTTGCTGTAAAAATGAACGGTTCATGGAAAATAACATTGCTTGAGAAAAAGCCAAAGCTGACAAATCCGATCTTGATTGAAGGATTGCCTGGCATAGGGAATGTAGGCAAGGTTGCTGTAGATTTTATAATTGAAGAGCTTAAAGCAAAGAAATTGTATGATGTATTTTCTTATACTTTTCCACACAGCGTATTTGTGAATGAGAAGAATCTTGTGGAGCTACCTATGATAGAGATCTTTTATAAAAAGCTGCCAAATGGAAGAGATCTGCTGCTGCTAGCAGGAGATGTGCAGCCGATAGATGAAATAAGCAGCTATGAGTTTTCTGACAAGATGCTAGATATTTTGGGAGAGTATGCAGGCAAGGAAGTCATAACTCTAGGTGGCATCGGATTACAGACAATCCCTAAGAAACCTAAAGTTTATTGCACAGGAAATAGTCAGGAGATAATAAATAAATATAAGGCAGGAGTGGAATTAAATGATAAATTATATAGGGTAGTTGGACCTATAGTAGGGGTATCTGGATTATTATTAGGGTTAGCAGACAGAAGAAAAATCCCTGCAATCGCATTATTGGCAGAAACATTTGGGCACCCTATGTATCTTGGCATCAAAGGCGCAAAAGAGATCTTGTACATACTTGACAAGAAGCTTGACTTGAATCTGAAGATTGAAAAATTAGATAAAGAGATAGAGGAGATGGAGAATGAGATGTCAAAGCGCACAGGTGAATTAGGTAAGATTTCAAAAGAAGCTGCGCTCAGGAAAGTCCAGGAAAAAGCAAACGCGCAGACTAGCTATATAGGATAAAAACATAGATAATTAGTATTAAAATAATTTATTAATAAGAATTGCAAAGTTTAGTTAAAGAGTTGTGGTCTAAGTGTTGCGATGTTGCGCGAAGCGAAACATCTCAATGGTTTGATCAAACTTTAGCGAAGCTAAAGTTTGTTGCGTAGCAAAAGGTTATGTCAAAAATAAAAGCCATAAAAGCAAGAGAAGTTCTTGATTCCAGGGGAAATCCTACTGTTGAGGTTGATGTTAAAGTTGAGTTCAAAGCAGGCTCTGGTGTATTTAGGGCGATTGTACCATCTGGTGCAAGCACTGGAACGCATGAAGCGCTTGAGCTGCGTGATGGTGAGAAAAGATTTCTTGGGAAAGGAGTTCTGAAAGCAGTTAAGAATGTAAATACAGCAATTGCAAAAAACCTTGTTGGAATGAATCCTGAGAAACAGAAAGAGATCGATGAGATAATGCTAAAGTTAGATGGCACAGAGAATAAGTCAAAGCTAGGAGCAAATGCAATTTTAGGAGTTTCGATAGCAGTAACAAGGGCAGGCGCTGCAAGTAAAAATATGCCATTGTATAGATATGTTAATAGTTTGTTTAAGCAGAAAAATGAGAATAATAGTAAAAATAAAAAAAGTGTAGATAATGACAAATTTGTTCTTCCTGTGCCTTTTATGAACGTCATCAATGGCGGCAAGCATGCAGGCAATTCTTTGGCAATACAGGAATATATGATTGCACCTGTAGGAGCGAGAAGTTTTAGAGAAGCGATGCAGCTAGGTTGTGAAGTTTATCATACACTAAAGGAGATCATAAAAACTAAATACGGCAAGAATGCAGTTAATGTTGGAGATGAAGGTGGATTTGCTCCGCCATTGAGCAATGTTGAAGAGCCACTCAAATTAGTGCAAAGTGCGATAGATAAGCTAGGATATGGGAAGCAGATAAGGATAGCTTTAGATTGCGCAGCGAGCGAGTTTTACGATGAGAAACAGCTTGTCTATAAAGTAGACGGAAAAGAGCTCAGTTCAGAAAGGTTGATCGATCTTTATACTGATTTTACTGAGAGATATAATCTTGTGAGCATAGAAGACCCATTTGATCAGGAAGATTTTGCAAGTTATGCTGAATTAACAAAAAGTGTTGGAAGAAATAGCAAAAACGGAAACAATGTGCAGATTGTTGGAGATGATCTGCTTGTCACAAATGTAAAAAGAATAAAAAAAGCAATTTCTGTCAAAGCTTGCAATGCGCTATTGCTGAAAGTAAACCAGATCGGTACAATTACAGAGTCATTGGCAGCAGCAAAGCTTTCCATGGACAATAAATGGAATGTGATGGTGAGCCACAGAAGCGGAGAGACAGAAGATAGCTTCATAGCAGATTTAGCTGTTGGGCTTGGATGCGGAGAGATCAAATCTGGCGCTCCATGCAGAGGAGAAAGATTAGCTAAGTACAACCAGCTGCTGAGGATAGAGGAAGAGCTTGGAGAGAAAGCTGGGTATTCAAAGGTGTTGGGTTAGGATTTTCTAAATATGTTAATTATAATTAGAGATTATACCAAAAAATAAGATAAAAGACGGATTAAGATAATCATGATATAAAACTGCAATATTTAAATACATCACTTAACTATCTAATTAGTTATATGAAACCAAAACATAAAGTCCTATTGATCGTAAGAGACGGCTGGGGATATTCTACTAATAAGTATGGCAATGCAGTGCTTGCAGCTAATCTGCCTAACCATAAGTATTTTGACAAGAATTTTCCACATACGATATTGAAGACAGATGGAAATGCTGTCGGAGTGCCAGAAGGTACACAAGGAGGCAGTGAAGTAGGGCATCTTACAATGGGTGCAGGAAGGATCGTGTTCCAGCCCATGGAAGAGATAAATAAAAGTATTAGAGACGGTGATTTCTTTAAGAACAAAGTCTTACTGGAAGCGATAGATAATTGCAAAAAAAATAAGAGTGCATTGCATCTGATGGGATTGTTTAGTGATGAGGGAGTGCATGGAGCAGTGCATCATCTGTATGCATTGCTTGAGCTTGCAAAAAGAAATAAATTAAAGGAAGTTTATGTGCATGCATTTCTTGACGGCAGAGATGTGCCAGAGAAAAGCGCTCCTGAATTTGTGAAAGAGTTTGCTGCGAAAACAAAAAAGCTTGGTGTTGGAAAGCTTGCTTCTATGTGCGGAAGGTATTTTGCATTAGACAGGGATAAGAATTACCACAGGACAAAAGAAGCTTATGATATGATCGTGCACGGAAAAGGAGTTCATGAGAAAGATGCATTTGCTGCAATCCAGAATGCGTATAAGACAGGGGTGCAGAGCGATTATTATGTCAAGCCTGTTGTGTTTGTGGGAGATGATCAGAAGCCTGTTGGAGTTGTTAAGGAGGATGACAGCATAGTGTTCTGGAACTTCAGAAGCGACAGGGCAAGGCAGCTGACTTATGCTTTTGTAAAAAAGAATTTCAATGAGTTTGCTGTCAAGAGATTGGAAGCTTATTTTGTGTGCATGAGCGAGTATGACAGGGAATTAAAGCTGCCAGTTGCGTTCCAGCAAACTGTTGTGAAAAATAATCTAGGTGAGATTTTTGCAAGCCATGGGTTAAGGCAGCTTAGGATAGCAGAGACAGAGAAATACCCCCATGTGACATACTTCTTTAACTCACAGGTTGAGATTCCTTATAAGAATGAGGAAAGGATCTTAATTGAGAGCCCGAAAGTTGCTAATTATGCTGAAAAGCCAGATATGAGTGCACCAGCATTAAGCGAAAAAGTTGTTAAGGAGATCTTGACTGAGAAATTTGATTTCATATTGTTAAATTATGCAAATGCTGATCTTGTAGGGCACTCAGGCAATTTTAAGGCAACTGTAAGATGTTTGGAAGCAGTTGATGACTGCATAGGCAAAGTTGTGCATACTGCGCTTACAAAGAATTATGTTGTGATGCTCACTTCTGACCATGGGAATGCTGAAGTCATGCTTTATCCTAACGGAGAGCCGATGCCTGCGCACGGAAATAATCCAGTCACTTTTCATCTGATGTCAAATGATCCAAAATTAAGGAAGATCAAATTAAAAAAGAGCGTCAAAAATCTGGAGAATTTCCATGGCAAACATGTGATGGCCGGATTGAGCAATATTGCAGCAACTGTGCTGAAAGTCATGGGACTGAAAGCGCCAAAAGAGATGAAAGGGGAAGCTTTGTTCTGAGAATATAATTAAGAAATAATTTTTTAAAAAGATTATTAAGAATAATTGAAAAAATACTTAAAGGTATAACTGATTCTTGAGGATATGAAGCTAGAGAAACTTAAAGATAAAATACCTGCAGAATTATATGAGACATTAGTTGCAGAGAATATCTCTGAGCTTAGGCCTGCGCAAGTAAAAGCTATTAAAGCAGGATTGCTGGAAAACAAGAATTTACTAATTTGTACTCCCACAGCATCTGGCAAAACACTTATTGCAGAGATGGCTTTTGTGAAGAGTATCCTTAACAGAGAGGGAAAATGCATCTATATTGTGCCATTAAAGGCGCTTGCATCAGAGAAATATAATGAGTTCAGAAGGAAGTATGATAATAAGGAAACTGGTAGACAATTTTTTAGAGTTGCGCTTTCTATCGGTGATTTTGACAAGACAGATAGTTATCTGGATAAGTATGACCTTATACTTACAGTTCCGGAAAAACTGGATTCACTCATGAGACACCATACGCCTTGGCTGAAAGAAGTCAAGACAGTGATAATTGATGAGATACATCTATTGAATGATACTGACCGTGGTCCAACATTAGAGATAATAATCACGATGTTAAAGATGCTGTTAAAAAAAGTCCATATAATTGGATTGTCTGCAACCATAGGAAATCCTAAGCAGTTAGCTGAATGGTTAGGTGCAGAACTGGTTGAAGATGACTGGAGACCAGTTAAGCTGGAGAAAGGGATATATTATGATGGCAAGGTTGAGATGTTTGAGTAGAAGTTTTATGAAATTAGATTAGTATAATTATCAGTTTATTAATGATTGATTTACGCTTCCAATCCAACGCTTGCGATTATCTTTTCTTTATTGAATGTTTCTA
>JAGVZX010000036.1 GCA_018302185.1 Candidatus Woesearchaeota archaeon | reverse complement strand
CATCTTAAGATGAGCATTGCAACTTCTCTCTTTTTTGGGAAAGCAGCTATGCTCATCTTAAGATGATAGCAATTACCTTCATCTGTTATTCTTAAAATATTTTCTTTCAGCAATCTATCCTTATCAAACCTTATAAAAAAATTCAATCCATTATCTAATCTGGATTCTATCTGCGAAATCAGCAGCTCTTTCTGTTCTTTGCCAAGCTTTCCAAGTAAATCCTTAAGAAATATGTTAATCTCACCATTTTTTATCAATATTACTTGAAAAATCCTTATCGGCTTATCAAAAAAACCTAGGGCTGTCTCTCGCTTGAACTGTTTTTTGATCTCAAAAGAAAACAATGCGAACAGCTTTTCAAGTATCTTTTTCTCATCTTCCTGTTCCTTACAGAATACATTTACCTTTAATTCATGTACATATCTCATCTTGATCAATCAACATCTATAATTTTTCACCTAATTTCTTTATACAATTCTATCGATTCACTCTACACTGCCTTATCTTTTTTTATAAATCACTTAATCTACTTAACTTCAGGCAGTTTAAAAATATTGTGCGAAAGTATATAAATGCAGCAGATATTTATTCTATTATGAAGCATACTCTTAAAATAACTTTGATCATCATCGGGATATTCTTTTTATCTCAAATAATAGGGCTTTTTATTGTTGATAAGTATATTGATTATGCACAGACAACACCTGAAGCAAGGGCAGCAGGCAACATAACTTGGCAGCAGCTTCCTTATTCTATTGAAAGACCTGAAGTAGATGAATCCAACTCTTACTTATTTATTATTGCAGCGATTGTTTTTGGAACAGTGATATTGCTGGTATTAGTGAAATTTAAAGTATATCGCTTATGGAAATTCTGGTATCTCATAAGTGTTTTGTTATGCTTGTCAATAGCCTTCGCTGCATTTATTTCTCAAACTTCTGCTTTTTTTCTTGGGTTGTTCTTTGCATTGATCAAGATTTTCAAACCGAATATCTTTGTCCATAATTTTACAGAGCTCTTTATCTATGGCGGCCTGGCAGCAATCTTTGTGCCTATCATAAATCTATATTCAGTAGTTATTCTTCTTATATTAATATCAGGATATGATTTCTGGGCAGTGTATAAATCAAAACATATGGTCCAATTAGCAAAGTTCCAGACAGATACTAAGATGTTTGCAGGGCTTTTCATTCCCTATGAATTGAGTAAATCAACTATTACAAGTGTTCCTTCATCAAGTAACCTAAAAATAGGTCGTAGCAATTTTGCAAAAATCAACAAACAAACAAAGGCTCAACAATCACTTAAAACAAAATCAGTTATTCAACAATCCTCTAGAAATGCGATCTTAGGTGGAGGCGATGTCGGCTTTCCATTGATATTTGCGGGAGTCATAATGAAATCATTTGGTATGCAGAAGGCATTTGTCATCCCTTTTGTTACAGCTATTGCATTATTGCTTTTATTATTATACTCTAAAAAAGATAAGTTCTATCCAGCTATGCCTGCTTTGACTTTAGGTTGTTTTATCGGATATATTCTTATTCTTTTTATCTAATAATATCACTTAGGATAGAACACATGTGTCTAGTAAAAATTTATGAAGCAGCTGCCGCAGTTGGCACTTGCTTTGATAATATTCTTAGTTGCTCCTCCTCTACATTTAGGAAAGTAGTTGTGTTAGTGGGTAAATTATTTTATGTGTTTATTGATTAGCTAATTGCTGGAATTGCCCGTCGCAACATTAGCTTAGTTACTGGATATGTGCCAACTAAATTGGCGGCAGCTGCTATTTACATACTGTAAAAGCACCAAATCTAGAAAGTAAAATCTAATTCTCTCGATTAAGTCATACTACCCAACTTATTCTCAATCTCGCCTAACTCTTTCTCAAGCTTTTCAAGCTCACTAAGCTCTTTAGGCTTTAATTTTACAGAAGGTTCTTTTTGCTTCTTAGATTTTTGCTTAGTAACTGGTATTGTAGCTGAAACTTTAGGCTCGTGTTTTTGTGGAGCAGTTTTAATTAAATGGGTATGGGCAGCATTAGGAAGATGAGACTTTAACTCACTGAATAATCTATTGATCTCGCTTACATTAGATTTTAAGTCTGCGATAGCTTGTTTTTTCTCTCTTCTTACTGCAGAAAACTTATCAAACTGCTGAAGGCTCTGAAGAACTTCTCTTGATGCTTCTAATATGGTTTTTCTGACTTCTATAGGCTCAGATAATCCAGCATAATAAGCATGTTTTTTTTGAGTTTCTTTTGACATATATCCTCATAAACAATTATATTCTATATTTTTATCCAATTTAATTGTTAAAAAAATAATTTATCGTTTAATTTGATGGTTGCAATAATTTCTGATCGATAAACTCTACCTTTTTCTCAACTTCAGCTAAAGCCTGTTGCCATGCTGCTAATTCATTATCCTCTTGTGTCTTGATCTGATTTACTTTATTTAATGTGGTTTTTGCCTGCTCAAGCTTTGATTTAATTAGCTCCATCACCTGAAGCACTTCCTTATATTCATCAATCTTTACAAATACAGGAGTCTGATTTGCCATTTGCTCACCTTTTTTATCTTGTTTTTATTTTTATAGTTTCTTTTAAATATCTTTATCCTCTACTTTTAAATATTTATTCTTATTATTTAATTTTCTATGCTTTTCTCAAAAAGTACTTTATCAACATAAGTCAATTTTCTCAAGACATCGCTTGCTTGTGAATGCCATCTTGTAAATTCTCTGTCTTCTTCTGTGCGCATCTCATTTATCTTATTCAAGCTATCATTTAGATATTTCAAAGATGATCTTGCTGCGCTTTGCTGCGCTATAAACTCTTTAAAATCTTCTACTTTAATGAAAAAATTATTTGCAGATGAGCTTACAGTTGATGGTACAGCAGGCAAGCTTGCTCGTTGAGGATGTTCAACTACAATTTCATTCTCCTCTTCATCAGGCAATTGATTCTCTTGCTTTTCCTGTTCTGGGAAATCAGGGAAGCTAGGGGCTTGCATATCTTGGCTTAAGTTAGATACGTCGAAATCTGGCAGTTCACTGGAATCTGGTAATGATGCTTCTGGCTCAATGTTAGGAAGCTCTTCCATGCCTAGGTCATCTGTAGGGGGTGGTGGAGGAAGCTCTAAATCGTGTTCACTAGGAAACTGAAAGCTAGACTCTTGGTTCTTCTTTTTAAATACATCTAATAATCCCATTTATCCACCCTATGTTTAAAAACCTCACAGCGTATTAAAATCTTTCTACCTATTATAAAATAATGAAATAGATTAACTATTAAAGGATAGTGGCACCATAAAACCGGCTCTGTCCTGAATCTATTTTTTCGTAAGAATTATAACCCATGACAACCTTACGGCTGCCATGGGGGTGGAGGTACTAGCTCCGCCATGGCTAAAGAAAACAAACTAATAAATAAAGTTAAGCGTTTGTTAAGACGCTTAGGCAAGCCAAGATGGTTACATCATTTTGGACCAAAAACATATGAGTTCTATGAGCATTTTGCTGCATTGTTGATTAGATTTTTTTGCAGGCTTTCCTATCGTCGAGTAAAAGAGTTTTTAGATTTAATAGGGATTAGATGTCCCTCTAAGTCTGCATTACACGATACTGCAAAAAAACTAGATACTCATTTTTGGTCTCAAGTATTAAATGCGACAAGCGGCAAACCTTATCTTATCTCTATCGACAGCACAGCTTTTTCATGCACGAATCCAAGTTACCATTATCTTCGTCGGATAAATGGTGCATTGCCAAAAGTGCCTGTTAAAGCAAGTATTGCTTTTGACACTAGAACAAAAAAAGTTATTGCTGCAAAAATCCGTGTTTTGCCTGCACACGACATAAAAGATGCAGTGTATCTGCTTAAGAAAGCTAATCCGAAAGTTCTTGTTGCTGATAAAGCGTATGATGCAACATGGTTGCATGACTACTGCAATTAGCAAAATATTATTGCTCATATTCCAATAAGAAAATATGGAAAACCAAGATTTCATCGTTGGAACAGCAGACAAAAAGCAGCACTCACTTTCAGAATGAGAACTTATCATCGAAGAGAGATAGGAGAATCAGGTAACAGCAGTGTTAAGAGAAAATTTGGAAGTAGCGTGAGCTCTCGAAAAGCTAGAACTATACGAACAGAAGTCTATGGTAGGCTAGCCTGCCACAATATTTTTTCTTTGATTTTTAGAGATTCAGGACAGAGCCCATAAAACCAGCACATTTTTATACTTAAACCAACTTTTTCCTTTTTTTAATATGGATAGTGAGCTAATACTTCAAGACGGTTCTTGCTTTAAGGGGATTTCTTTTGGGGCAGATATTTCCATTTCTGGGGAAGTAGTCTTTAATACAGGCATGGTAGGATATCCAGAGAGTTTTACTGATCCAAGCTATGCTGGACAGATTCTTGTCTTGACTTATCCATTGATCGGAAATTATGGTGTTCCTTCTGATGAAAAAGACCCTTTTGGCATAATGAAGAATTTTGAAAGTGATAAAATCCAGATCCAAGCTTTAGTGGTGAGTGAATATTCTGAGGGATACAGCCATTACGCCGCAAAAAAGTCTTTGGCAAAGTGGTTGAAAGAAAATAACATTCCTGCAATATCTGGAGTAGATACAAGAGCATTGACTAAAAAATTGAGGGAGCACGGGGTTATGTTAGGAAAAATTGTCATGGAGAAGGACAATGCTAAGAAAATAAAAATGGATGACCCAAATCTTCGTAATTTAGTTGCAGAAGTCAGTATCAAAGAGCCTGTTGTTTATAATAACAAGCCAGACAGCAAAAAAGTGATTCTTGTAGACTGCGGAGCAAAGAACAATATTATAAGGTCATTACTAATTCGCGGGTTAACAGTTATAAGAGTTCCTTGGGATTATGATTTTATGTCTAGTGAATATGAGTTTGATGGAATAATGCTTTCAAATGGTCCAGGTGATCCTAAAATGTGTACATCTACCATTTCTCATATAAGAAAAGCAATTGTCAAAAAAATCCCAATATTTGGGATCTGTCTTGGCAATCAATTGCTTGCTCTTGCAGCAGGAGCAGACACTTACAAACTAAAATATGGTCATCGTTCCCAAAACCAGCCATGTTATGAAGTTAACACAAAGAGATGTTATGTCACCTCACAGAACCATGGATTTGCAGTAGATGAAAAAAAATTACCTAAAGATTGGCTGCCTTGGATGAAAAATGCAAACGACGGCACAAATGAAGGAATTATGCATAAAAGTGGACTGTTTTTCAGTGTGCAATATCATCCTGAACATATGTGTGGGCCTACTGATAATGAATATCTGTTTGATAAGTTCGTAGAGCTGTTGAATAAAAAAAGCAAATAAACTTATTTGAGAGCTAAAAATAAAATAATTCATAAATATACAAAATAACGTTTACAAAAATGGTACGTTCACCGCAGCACGAAACAAGCTTTTTTATGCGCTCAAGAGTCTGCACATTTTGTCACGGCGTCTTAGAACCAGATGCAGAGTTTTGCAGCAGATGCCATGCAAAAGTGATTAGGCAGAAACAGAGCAATGAAAAGATAATTAAGGCTTAAAAAATACAAAAATCATGAAAAAATGAAAATGAAAAATTAATCACTCAAAATGACAGAAACACAACCACAAGACATTTCCTTGGTCACTGGACAAACACAGGCAAGATATATAAACCAGAACTCTTTAGTTTTAGATACATTTAAACCTAATTTTCATAATGAAGTTCCAGATCATATTATCCCAAAAAATGTTCTTTATATTATGGATAATAAACAAACTTCATCTAAAAATAGAAGTTGTAAAATGACGAAAAAAAGGCTAAAAATTAGGACCAAGGAAGAATTTATCTTAGAACTTAGAAGATTATCAGAAATAACCAAAAAATATCTCAATTATAGCTATATCAGAAAAATAAAAAGAAATGACTTGCTTTGGGAAGCTGTAAGGCATTTTGGTGGTTGGAGAGGGGCTGTGCAAACTGCAGGGTTTAGGCCAATCCAAAAGAAATGGACAAAAAATGAGATTATAGAAGATATAAAGAAAATTGTTTTAGAATTAGGTCACATTCCAAGAGCCAAAGAAGTAATCAAACTTGGTTATATTGGTTTATCTTCAGCTGCTCTAAGAAGGTTTGGAAGTTGGACAAACACACTAATTGCGGCAGGTTTTAAACCTTACAGAAAAAATTGGACTAAAGAGGAAACTATACAGCAATTAAAAGATATTTACAATAGTTTAGGTCACAGCCCAAGCATGCGTGAATTAAAAGATATAAATAAATATGGTCTTCTAAATGCAGGTTTAAAGTTTTTTGGAAAGTATAACTCTTTCTTAAATGCAGCTAACTTACCAATTATTTTAGAGATGTCTAAATGGCCAAAGCAAAAAATAATCTTAGAATTGAACCAATTGGCAACTGAATTTGGAAGAACACCAAGACGAAATGAATTGGCAGCTATGGGTAAATATGATTTAATAAACGCTACAGAAAGGAACTTTAAATCATGGTCAGGCTGTATAATTCAAGCAGGCTTAATCCCAAATCCAGATGTTCTAGATAATGATAAAAATTGGAGAGAATGGGAAAATTTAATTTTTGATATTCTTAAAATACAAAATATTTCCTTCCTTAAACATAAATATAAAAAAAATATAGGTTATCCTGATATTTTTATTCCTTCTGAAAATAAAATTATTGAAATTAAACTAAATTGCTCAGATAATTCAGTAAAAACAGATATTGACAAATATCTTCCTTATTGTAATAAGTTGGAGATATGGTATCTATATGGAAAACCTTTTGGGATATTGTCAAATAAAGTCTACTTTATAGGACCGAACAAAATAAAGGATATTATAAAAGATAACTCTCTATTCTTAAAAAGATTTTGTAAAATACAATCGGAGGTAAACAAATGTGACCCAAAAAATAAAAAAAGTAGTTATCCTTGGTAGTGGCGCTCTAAATGCCTAGAACTATCTAGCATTTGCGAAGTTAAAATCGGAGAAGCAGGCGAGAGTGCATAATAGCACCGCTATTTCGACTACTCCGGTTCACAGGCTATCAAGGCACTAAAAGAAGAAAAAATTGAAGTTATCCTTATCAATGCAAATATCGCAACTAATCAGACCTCTGACTCTTTGGCAAATAAGGTATATTTCTTGCCGATAAATCCTTACTTTGTTGAAAAAGTAATCGCAAAAGAAAAACCTGATGGAGTCTTGCTTGGTTTCGGCGGGCAGACTGCATTAAATTGCGGCTTAGAGCTTGACAGATCAGGAGTATTAAAAAAATATAATGTAAAAGTTCTTGGCACTCAAATAGCAGCTATTCGCGATACAGAAGATAGGGATCTATTTGTTAAGCGTTTGAATGAAATTAATGTAAAAACTCCAAAAAGCATCGCTGTCAATAGTGTTGAAGATGCTGTAAATGCAGCGAAGAAAATAGGCTATCCAGTGATGACAAGAGTTGGCTTTGCTCTTGGAGGAAGAGGCTCAGGAGTTGTCAAATCAGAGAAAGAGCTTATTGAAACAATAAAAAAAGCCCTTACTTATACTCCTCAAATCCTTATTGAAGAATATCTTGGCGGTTGGAAAGAGATCGAGTATGAAGTTGTGAGAGATAAAAATGACAACTGCATCACAGTCTGCAATATGGAAAACTTTGACCCTCTCGGGATTCATACAGGAGAAAGTATTGTCGTTGCACCTTCACAGACATTGACAAATTATGAATATCATTACCTTAGGGAAATTTCTATAAAAACAATAAGGCATCTTGGTATTGTAGGAGAATGCAACATACAATATGCACTTGATCCGAATTCTAACGAATACAGGGTAATTGAAGTAAATGCTCGTCTTTCTCGCAGTTCAGCGCTTGCCAGCAAAGCAACAGGTTATCCTCTTGCATTCATTGCAGCAAAATTAGCTCTTGGTTATTCATTGCTTGAGTTAGAGAACCAGATAACAAAAAAAACCATGGCATGTTTTGAGCCTGCGCTTGATTATATTGTTGTCAAGATCCCAAGATGGGATCTGCAGAAATTCAAGCATGTCTCAAAGCATATTGGCAGCGAGATGAAAAGTGTAGGAGAAGTCATGGCGATTGGCAGAAAATTTGAAGAAGCGCTGCAAAAAGCTATTAGGATGTTGGGCACAGGAAAGCACGGCCTTGCAGCAAATAAACTAAAATTTAAATCTCTTGAAGAGATCAAGTTAGAGCTTGAACATCCGACTGATCAACGGGTATTTGCAGTAGCAGAGGCAATAAAACAGGATATCCCTATCGATGAGATCCATAAACTGACTAAAATTGATAAATGGTTTCTCTATAAGATAAAAAATATTGTTGAGGTTGAAGGAAAGCTTTCAAAATGCAAGAAACTAAAAGAAATGTCCAGAGAGCTATTGCTTCAGGCAAAACAACTTGGCTACAGCGATTTTCAGCTAGCAAAAATAATCTTAACAGATAGTAATGATAAAATGGACTATAAGACTTTGCTTGTAAGAAAATTCAGGAAACAGCTCAAGGTATTGCCTGTTGTCAAGCAGATAGATACTTTAGCTGCAGAATATCCTGCAATTACAAACTATCTTTATCTTACTTACAATGGAACTGAAGATGATATTAAATTTGAAAAGATAAAAAATAAGATCATAGTTCTTGGCTCAGGAGCATATAGGATAGGGAGCTCAGTCGAGTTTGATTGGTGTGCAGTTAATTCAGTTTTAACACTGCGTAAGCTTGGCTACAATACTATAATGATCAACTATAATCCAGAAACTGTCAGCACAGACTATGATATCTGTGATAAGCTGTATTTTGAAGAGCTTACTTACGAACGAATACTTGATATTTATGAAAAAGAAAATCCTTATGGTGTAATAATTTCGATGGGCGGGCAGATACCAAACAACCTCTCTATGAGATTCTTGACATCAACTGTCAAGGTTCTTGGCACCAAGCCAGAAAATATAGATAACGCTGAAGACAGGCATAAATTCTCACAGATGCTGGATAAATTAGGAATTGCGCAGCCAGAATGGAAAGAGCTTACAAGCTTAGATGAAGCAAAAAGCTTTTCGAAGAAAGTTGAGTATCCTGTCCTTATACGCCCAAGCTATGTGTTATCAGGGGCAGCGATGAATGTAGCATTTAATGATGATGAATTGGCAGCATTCTTAGAGCAGGCAACAGAAGTCAGCA
>JAGVZX010000035.1 GCA_018302185.1 Candidatus Woesearchaeota archaeon | reverse complement strand
TATATTTGCACCAGCTCAATGCGCCGTACATGACTACGCCTTTGTCGCTCAGGCATTTTGCAAAATTATCCCATGTGCCTGGTGTTAATGCACGCATAGCTGCGTATGCGCTGATTGCTAAAATTATGGTCGCTAGAATTGAGCCTGCGATGATAAGTGTCTTTTTTCTCTTCTGTTTTTGAGAATGCTTATGCTCTGCTAAATTTCTTTCTCTTTCTAGGTGCTCTTGTCGCTGTTTTTCAGCTTCTGCGCGCTGCTTTTCTTTTCTGAGCCTTTCAATGTCTTTTTTGTTGAACTCTTTTAATTCTTCCATGTGGTGTCATCTCCTGCACTACAGTTAATTGAATTAAATAACTTATGATTGTCTAATCTCTTGCTGCAATTAACACCCCTCATCTGAATAAGTAATAAAAAAATAATTTATGAAATAATCTATTATATTTTATTGTAGCTATCTTATTTTATAATGCATCTGAAGCAATTAAGCTACTTGCTGCATCATTGTCTGCCAATGCTGGAGCTCCGACGCCGCAGCCACCACCACCGCCTGATACCTGCGGAGGAGGAACATTGCTGTATGTGCTGTATCCTGATCCGCGGCTTTCTGCGCAGCCAACTACTATAAGCGCTGCTACCACCATCAGCATTATTGCCAAAATAAAGGTTTTTTTCATTTTATTCCCTCGTGTTATGGTTTTTTAATCGTTTTAATAAATTTTAAGTTAATCTGTTATCTAACATCCGCCTACCATCTGAGGCAAGTTTTCTAAGCTCTTTGGCACAGATGAAGGTGCACCAGCTGCTGAAGCTGTGTTCTGCGAAGAAGTTCCTACGCTGCCTGTGCTTTTTCCGCTAACTACTGCTCCGCTAGATAACTTTACCTTTAAGCCATTCAGCTGAAATGCCTGTACGATTGAAACTAAGACAAGCACTCCCAAAACGATTGCTATAATTGTGTTTTTGTTCATTTTTATCGCCTCCTAACTAATATTAACATCCGCCTACCATTCCTGGCAAGCTTTCTAATACACTAGTGTCTCCACCAGATATCTTCAATGCAAGATCAAGCATGTTCTTTGGGAAGAATAATGTTTTCCATTTCATGACTTCCCTTAATATCTCTGCATCTGTGTATTCAGTGTTCATCAAAAGCCATTCTGTCAAGCCAAGTAATGCTGGATTATGCTGACATCCACATTTTGACCTTCCGCTCTTGTCAATTCCTGCAGGACCAACGCCGCAGCAGTATTCGCAGCTAACTCCTCTTGGCTCAGAAGCAAGATTAATGTAACGTTGCCATTTCTCAGGATCACTTTTTATCTGGGCATCTGCTTGCCTGTAAAGCTGGCCTGCCATAAAATCCAATGATTTTACAGGCTCGTCAAAGCTGACTCCCATCGCTTCTCCATATTCAGGGGTTCCTGTCGGGATCAGCATCTGTATCGCATCATCTGCTGTCTTGATATCATTTACTGGAAACACTGCAGCAATTGCCTGTGCAGTTGACTGGATTGAATTGACATCAACATTCTTCAGATCTTTGCCGCCGCTTCCTGAAAATGAAAAGAAGCTGCCTGAGCTTGTCTTTGTTGTTCCAGAAGTCATGTTGTTTATCGCATAAAGCTGGACCTGATTAAACAGCACCAAAGCTGCTACTATAACTAAAGCAAATACAACAAAATTATCGTGTTTTGATTTTTTTCTCTCGCTCATATTATTCCCTCCAATACCTATTTAGCTGGTTTGTAACATTGATTATTTAAAATTTGCTATGTGTTTGATGATTATTGTTAGTTTTTATTATCTGTCTTTTCTTTTACTTATGCTTCTTTTTCCCAAAATACAACTTATATCCCCAATAGCCAAAGCCCAGTAATACTGCAATACCAAGCAAGTTTCCAATTGCTTTTGAAACACCGATCTCAATCAAAAACCTGTGCGTCGAGTAAAAAAAATCTTTTGTCCGCAATGGATCTATAACATTGAATATTGAAGTGTCGTTGTATACAAGATAGATTATGCCTAATGAGACAAACATCAAGCCTGCAATAAGTTTTGTGGTATGAAATTTTAGTCCAGCAAATTCAAACTCTTTGCCTGCTACCCATGGCTTGCTTGCGAGATTATACTTGTCGTAAAAATATGCCATGATGAACAATGGAAGCATCAAGCCTAGGGAATACATGAACAATAATAACCCTGCGCTTAGTATGCTGCTTCCTGCTGCTAAAAACAAGATGCTTGCTAATATTGGGCCGATGCATGGCGTAAAGCCGATCGCAAATAAGATGCCGAAAATAAATACGCTCAACGTACTTTTGTTATTCAGGTTTTTTGCAGCGTTAATCTTCATTAAGCTAAAGCCTTTGTTGAATATCATCATCAAGCCAAAGATCAGCATGAAGATGCCTGAAATCGTGCTTAATGTTCCTTTGTTGTTGATCAAAAATTTTCCTATCAAAGATGCGCTGAAGCCAAGCAGGATAAACACTATCGTGCTGCCTGAAAAAAATGCAAATGTCATCTTAGTTATGTTTTTCTGCTCGCCAAATGTGTAGGCGAAAAATGCAGGCATTATAGGCAGGATACATGGAGATAACAAGCTCAACACTCCTCCTAAAAATGCAATAAAAAATGACAAGGAAAGAGCTTGCTGGCTTGTGTGGTCAATCAATTTTTGGAGGCTTGTTGGAATATTTAAGGCAGAGGCTAAGTATATGCTTACCAGTAATGTTAAACCTATTACCACCATAAACTTGCCTAGTCTCTTCATCCTTTTAATTCCCCTTCAATTATTTCCTGAAATGAATTAAATGGCAGGGCTCCAGATACTAATATACCATTGATTAAAAATGCAGGTGTTCCTGAAACACCATAGCTTGAGCCTTCAGCAAGGTCTTTCTTGACTTCTGATGCCATGGTTCCTGAATCTAAACAGTTATCAAATTTTCCAGTGTCCAAGCTAAGCTCTTTTGCATAGTTCTTTAAGCTTTTTACGTCTAAAGCTTGCTGATTTTCAAATATTTTGTCATGCATCTCCCAAAATTTACCCTGTTCATCTGCGCACTCGCTTGCTTCTGAAGCTTTTTGCGCGTTCTTGTGAAAAGCTAACGGAAAATCCCTGTAGATGAATTTTACTTTTCCTGTATTGATGTAATTCTCTGTTAATGCAGGCAATGTCTGGATGTCAAACCTTGCGCAGTATGGGCATTGGTAATCACTGAACTCGATTATTGTGACAGGAGCATCTTTGCTTCCCTTAAATGGATCATCATCTGCGCTTGCCTGGATCCTTGCAGGCAAATCTGTGTTTTTAGTGTTATCTTTTTGAGCAATAGCTTTTCCGGTGATTGAATTAAATTTTTCGCTTAGGCTGAATGTGCCGAAGATATTTACTGCGACTAATGCTATTGCAACCACAACGAGGATGGTTATGAGTTTTGTCTTTTCCATGTTTCTTCCCTCCTATCTTTATTGTTTATCATCTCCCTTCCTCATCCTCTAAGCATTACAAAGTATGTAAAGGAAAACGCTTCTAATATATAAACCTTTTGTTTTGTGTAAAGTTTTACAAGAATAGTAAAGTATATAAATAAGGGATGCTTTATGCTCTAAAAATACCTGTTTTTTACGCTAAAAAAGAGTGAGATACAAAATAAAATACTTTTTGTAGGTGAAAAAATGAAAGAAGTAAAAGTACTGACAAATGATTATGAGACAATATTGAGCCCGTTAGAAAATGATGTGCTGAATGTTCTCTGGCCAGATAAAAGCTTGCGTGTCAGGGAAATTTATGAGAAATTAAAAGGCAAAAGGAAAGTTGCACTTACTTCTGTTGCTGTCATCCTTGACAGATTGCATGAAAGAAGCATTGTTGAAAGAAAAATAGAGACTGCAAGAGGCGGATTAAGGTATCTTTACACTCCAAAGCAGACAAAGCAGGAATTTGATGCGCAGATAATTGATACTGCTGTCAATAAGCTGATTAACCAGTTTGGAAGCACTGCAGTGAGCTATTTCAATGACAGGTTCAGCAAAAGGAAGTGAAGGTATATAGAATATACTTTGCCTTAATTCAACGTAAACCTTAAATACCTAACTTACTTACAATACACGAGGGAACAATTATGGGAGCATGCACAAGCTGTATGGTAACATTCATTGAAAATCCGAAGAACCTTACTATAATCATAGGCTCACTTCTGATCGCTTTAGTCTTATTTATTGTTTTAGTCAGAAAGGCATTGTCTACAAAGCAAAAGCTTGCTGTTATCTATGCGCACATATTCTTTTTAGTGTTTCCTGTAATCTATTATTTCTTTTTTCGAGGATGCCAGTCATTTTTCAGCCAGTGTGAGAAGACAAAGGCAGTCTTTATCATGGTGCTGCTTACTGCATTATTAGCATCAGTTCTTGTATCTGTAATTGCTCCATTCCTGTTTTTAAACAAGTATATCAGGAAGTCAAAAGTTGCAACATTGGGCAATGCAGGAGCGATTGTTAATTTTGTCTCTAAGTATTCGAAAAAGTTATCTATTAAAACACCTAAAGTGTATATTCTTGATTCACAGAAGCCAGAAGCATTTAGCTTTAATCTGTTTAAGAGCAAGATCTTTATTTCGCTTGGGATGGTTGAATTACTGAGCAAGAAAGAGCTGCACGCAGTTTTATTACATGAACTAGGGCATATAAAGAACAATTCTTCTGTGCTAAAATTCTCATTTATGCTTTTTAAAAGATTCAGTCCGTTAGCAATGTTTGGTAGTAATAGGATTGCAAACCAATTAGACGAGCATGAATGCAATGCTGATTCTGTTGTCCTGGAATATCAGAAAAAAGCAAAGCATCTTGTAAATGCAAAGATGAAAGTGGAAGAGTTTGAGAAGTTTGATTAGTTATTTTGCTTGTTCTTGAGAAAAAGTTGCTTCTTTAATTATGAAATACTATATCTTTTGATTTTTTTCTTATTAAGCTTTATAGCACCTATAACTCGTGTTACAAAATCTAATTTATCTTCTTTGTATCGACCATAAATAGTTGAAATTGTATCTATATCCATATCTAAATTAGTGTAGTTTTTGTATGCTTCTATTTTTTTCATCTCACTATTCTTTTTTGATATCCAAGTTAATGCATTTTTACCTATTAAATAAATTTCTTTAAAGTCCATATAATTATTTGACCACATTACTTCAATCTTTTTATCGTTTATATTAAGCTTTAGTGTAGAGTTCTCATAACAGATAAAATCATTTTCATCAATTAGGTGAATATCTTGATAATATTTAATTGGTATAAGTATATGGGTAGGCTCAAATTCTAGTGGAAGGTTGTTAATTGCTTTCTGAAAATTAGGGTAGGTTAATTTTCCCAGAATTTTCTTATCACACTCTTGTTTTATTTTTCCTAGAATATAATTAATTTTCCCATAATCTATTGAATCAGCTATTTGACTTCCCAAATAAGTGTTATCCACTTTTCCACTGAAATCATCATCAAACATATGTATCCTATCAACAATTTGGACAAATTTATTTTTTTTGTGTTTAGATGTATCATAAAGTATTTGTTCACAAATCCTTTTGAGACGGCTTCTTTGATGATAAGATTCTTTAATACTCTTAACGAAAATGGATATTTCCACGTTAAATGTTTCTTTGTTTATTGGAATAACATTTTTTTTATTTAGTTCAACTCCTTCATCTATAGATAGGGGTGATTTATCTTTTTGTTTAATATATCTAGGCAACGCAGGGATAGTCTCAAAATCTTTTAGCTCATTTAATTTCTCCCTAAATGTCTTCCTGTCATCTTTATTAATAAAATTATATCCTAAGAATATAGAAATGTGTTTCTTGTAAAAAGAAGCTTTTTTATTTAGTTTATTGAATTTCTTAAAGTTAAACTTCACTTTTTCTGTTTTGACAAGATTCTTCTTTTCTAGATTAAGTGAGGATATATTTCTAAAAATTTTATTTTTAGTACCTATATGTAAGAATGAGTCATTGTTTTTGGTAGATGTCGTTAATATATCAAACATGAGTGTAGGTAATGACTTGATTGGATGGAACAACTTACTATAAAAATCTCGATCAAAATATGAGGGGAGGCATATCCAGATTACAATACCCATTGCTATCATGAGCATAGTTCCAATTGTTCCATTTATCATTTTTATTCCTATAACAAAAATGACTATTAACATAAAGAAAAAATAGAGTGTAGTAATATGGTATCCATACCTATTTTGTATATTTGTTATTAAAAATATGAGGATGGTAGCTATGAGTGCATAAGCTGTTAGAAGTAAACTATTTTTGGTATCATTCTTAACATCAAATCCAATTATATCATTTTGTAACTCTCTCTCAACATTACTACTATAATCTCGATAAGATTTTATGTTATCTCTAAAATAGTTTATATTTTGATCCAAGGTATTTATTGTTGCTTCCAATTCCGTTAGAAAAATATTAAGAACATCATTATAATATTCGTGATAAAACTCTTTCTCAATCTTAGGTATCAACTTTTGTTTTTGTATTTGTAATTCTTTTAAGTTATTTAATGCATTTTTGTATATGCTTGTATTAATAAATATATTAAACTCTTCTTTTTCTAGTTTAATCAAGTAAAGTTTATCTTTTGGTTTATCATCTCCTGATAGAATCCAGTCTATTCTCTTTATTTTTTCATCTATAAAAGAGGTATCACTAATTAATTGTTCATTAAGTTTTTTCGCTGAAGTTAATATTCTTGGTATCTCTGAAATCTCTTGGATATATCCAATCATGTCCAAAATAAGACCATGGCCTCCTCTAAAATGCTGTATAACATCATATTCTGATATTATTAATCCTTTTCCATAAATGTAATTTAAATGATTTTCATCTTCTATAAATAGGTCATCTGAATTTAGAAAGACAAATGCATTAGTTCCAGCTATATAGTTCTTAACCGTCAGATTTTCCGAACTCCATTGTTTATTAGGTAAATATGTTAGGATGTCCTTAGCGTTACAATCTAAATTAAATTGTTTTTGTTTAGTGCAATTTATCTCCTCAAAATGGGGAGTAAAAATGTTGATATATTCTAAGTCTACTTGTTCTCTATTATCACTATATAGCACACAAGCAGGTATATATAATTCATAAATTTTTGAATAAGTTGTCCTATAAGCTAATGAGAGGCGATCTCTTAATATAACAAACATATCTCTTTCATTTTTATAAAATTCCTTAGTCAATTGAATATTGCTTATATTAAAAAAACGTTGAGTCTTTAATAACAACAACCAGCTACCATCTGTTGTGAATCTAATAATATTTCCTATGCCATCATCAATATCTAGTTGGTATAATTCATTAATACTCCAAGACCTAGACTTACTGAAATTATATCCGGTAATTGGATTGTATATTCCTTTTTCTAATTGTTCAGTTATTACTTTATCAAATACATCTGCAGTTGTTTTATTGAATTTTTGGTTAGACACAATATCAAATGGGTCTAGATATCCTCTTTTTAGGCACTTAACATGGCTAAATTGGGCGACACTTATCCCTACGTCTTCTGTTATATTTAAGTTAGGATATAATCCCTCTGCTAAAACATCTTCATAAAACAATAGAAAAAATAAGGTTAGTAGTAATATCTTTTTCATAATCTTAATAAAAGAGTTGGTATTTTAATGTTTTTTGTTCTCTACCTTATGTGATACCCCTAATCTTCAGAAATTATCAGGATGAACTTCTGCACTATTGTCGCTTGCAAATCCGCGTTTTAGTTTTTGGTCCATATGCTTTATGGTTGTTGGATGATAAATATAAATGTTGCTTTTATTTGCTTAAAAAAACCGTAAAGCTTATATACTATAGCTGCTATAATGGCTATAGAATGACAACTACAACTACAATCCAGCTAAGCACTGAAACAAAGCGAATGATAGGCACCTTTGGCACAAAGGAAGATACTTATGACAATATAATCAGGAGAATTTATGACTTGGCTGTAAAAGCGCAGTTAAGGGAATTTTTGTTATCATCTCATAACACCATCCCTATAGACGAAGCGATAAGAAGAGCTAAAGCTAAATGGCAAAAGTAGAAATTGTTGATTCTCTCTCTGAAGAAATCGATAAAAAATTCAAGCAAGAAAGCGTAGAGGTTTTGCAATATTTAAAATCGCTTGAAGCTTCTCCACATAAGGGAAAACTTCTTGGCACTGTAGGGGGCATAGTGATTAAAGAGCTAAAGTACAAAAATTTCAGGTTCTATTTTATCACAGATGGATATAAGCTTAAGTGCTTTAGTGAGAAAGAGCTTACTGATTTATTATTAACATTTGTGAGAATGTCTGACAAAAACCATCAGCAAAAGACAATTGATGAGATAAAACATATCTTGATTACGATTGGCGCAGATGGGTTTGGATAAATAAAATTATTATTCTTATGTAACTTTCTTTACTATGATCTTTTGAAACCTTTCTTTTGCACATCTCTCAAATAAACCGATGGCGCAAGATTAATAAAGCAGCCATGGGTTATTAATGATATGAAGATACAAAATTATGCACAGGCTACTTTTGAAACTTGTTTGGCGGTGGACTTATTACAATTAACTGAAGAGAAGATTTCTAAAGATGCAGAATTAAGGACAATTAGTTATGCCATGAATTTTTCTAAAGATAATTTTACTATAGGGCATCTAGATTTTATAGCCAAAAATTATGATCTAGAGCTCGATTTTTATGTTGATAATTGTAGGTTCTTGAATCTAATCAATAAATTCAAATTTTCCAATAAAATCAATGTGATTCATAAAAAGATCGGCTTGAATCTAATCAATAATCTGATAAAGATATCGCCTGTTATTCTTTATGTGGATTCTTTTGCATTATGGAAAATTACGCATGCACCGCATTTTATAATAGTGATTCAATGGACTAAGGATGGCTATAAGATTTATGACCCTTGGGATGGAAGAATCAGGACAATAAGTTCAGATACTTTATCAAAAGGCATAATTAATCTAAGAAATCTTCTAAAATATTGTCCGCAGCTGATCAGAAGAAGCAATAATCTATTGAGAGAATTCCTGTTATCATCTCATAATGCCATCCCTATAAAAGAAGCAATAAGAAGAGCTAAGGCTAAGTATAGTTAATCTTCTCATTCCTCAACAATAACTTTTCCAGAGAACATCCCCATGCTGCATGTGATGAGGCTTTCACCGACTTTATCAGGCATTGCCTCAACTACAAGCTCGCCGTTTTCAGGGAGTTCCTTGTAGACATTTAGTCCTGGCATTACTAATGTCCTTCCACACCCTGTGTTGTTTATGCTCTGTATGTTGAATCTTGCAGGGATTCCTTTCTTAAGCCTGATGTTTGCAGGCTCATAGAGGTCGCTGTATACTTTTAGTGAAATCTGCTGCATACTGGTGCTTTGTTCTTCTCATCAGCTAATTTCTGCAAGTAAGGATTGTTTATCTTAGATTTTTCTGCAGGTTGCGGAGAATTGTTTGAGCATGAGCTTATCATTAACATGACTGATATTATTAAAATTACTACTATTGATAATCTGCTTATTCTGATATTTTTATCTGTTTTTATTCTCTTGATCATCCTATTACCTCATGCTAAGAATCCTGTCCTTGGACCATAAGCGATAACCCAAAACAAGATCAAAGTTACTGCAACTGTGCAAACAACAAATGGCAGCTTGTGCCTTTCAATCCTTGCAACATTATCTGGATGTGATTCTGCTTCAATGCTGTACTTCCTTGTTTCTGTGTACACTAAATATACAAAGCCAAAGATCAATGCAACATAATTTACAAATAAAAATGGATTGAATAAAGTCAAATGGTCATATCTCATCATCGTGCCAAGCATTGCGCCCATCTGGCCTCCCATGACACCTGCCATGAATCCTTCCATGACAGCCATTATCCCAGATAATCTGCCAGCAACAACTCCTACTAAAATGCCGACTAGCATCCCTGAGACTGTGCCTGTGAACATCCCGTTTGTCAATGAGATGTAATAACCTACCATCAGGCCAGAGATCATGCCAACTGTCATGCCTACCATCATGCCAATCATACAGCTCATATATTTGTAATAATCATATACATAATGCATCAATCCTGCGCTTAAGACTGCTGTCAAAATTAGGTAGATTGCGTATTGTGAGTTTCTTATTAAGGAATTTGTTTCAGGCAGCTTGAACGGAAGCAAGTAATATAATGCTAAAATGATAATGAATGCAGCAAGAGTATAGCCGCTTGTCATCAGCATATGCTTTTCTTCTGAAAATTTCTGTTTCTTCATCTATGCATCATCCTGTTTCTGTTAAAGTCCGTATTAATCTGGTATTAAAGATGTCCAATTAAAAAATGCAGCTGCAAACTCAAAGCTTTACAAGGAATGTAACACTAATATATAAATGTTAGCATTTGTTCTTTGCACACAGCAAAAATTTACGATGCAGCTGCCGCAGTTGGCACTGGCTTTGGTTATATTCTGAGTTGCTCCTCCTCTATTCTTTGGAAAGTAGCTGTGTTAGTGGGTAAATTATCTGAAGTGTTTCTAGTTTAGTCAATGGTTGCCATTGCCCGTCGCAACATTCTCTTAGTTACTGGATTTGTGCCAACTAAATTGGCGGCAGCTGCCAGTATATCCCATTATTAACTTCTGTTTGAATAAATATTTATAAACAAGCATGGGTTATTTTACTTATTATGGCAAATAAAAATCATGCAGAGATAATGTCTCCGGCAGGAAGCTTTGAATGTCTAGCTGCAGCAATAAAGGCTGGTGCTGATTCTGTGTATTTCGGCGTTGAGCATCTTAACATGAGGGCAAGGGCAGCAAACAATTTCAAACTCTCTAACTTGCCTAAGATCTCAAAGATATGTAAAGAGAATGATGTTAAGAGCTATCTTACAGTCAACACAATCCTTTATGACCATGACCTATCGTTGATGAAAAAGCTCATCGATGCAGCAAAAGCAGCAGGAGTAACTGCGATAATCGCAAGCGATATTGCAGCGATCTCTTATGCGCATTCTGTGGGCATTGAGGTGCATATCTCTACACAGCTTAATGTCAGCAACATTGAAGCAGTTAAATTCTACTCTCAATATGCAGATGTTGTTGTGCTTGCAAGAGAGCTTTCTATCCAGCAGATAAAAAAGATCTGCGATGATATCAAGACTAAAAATATCTGCGGTCCTGCAGGCGAGCTGGTCAAGATCGAATTATTTGCTCACGGAGCATTATGCGTGTCAATCTCAGGCAAATGCTATATGAGCTTAGCTACTTATAATGCATCTGCAAATCGAGGATTGTGCTTACAGAACTGCAGAAGGGCATATAAGGTAACAGATGAAGAAACAGGAGTTGAGCTTGTTGTTGATAACAAATATATAATGTCGCCAAAAGACCTTTGCACAATAGGCTTTATTGATAAGATCCTTGAAGCAGGAGTTTCTGTGCTGAAGATAGAAGGCAGAGGAAAGAAAGCAGATTATGTTTATACTGTAACCAAGGTGTATAGGGAAGCTGCTGACTGCTATCTCAATGGAAAATCTGATGGAAAATATATATCTTATACCAAAGAGAAGATTGATGCATGGACAAAAAGATTAGAAGAAGTTTATAACAGAGGATTCTGGCATGGAGGATATTACTTAGGAAAGAAATTAGGAGAATGGAGTAACGCAGCAGGCTCAAAAGCAACGAAAGAGAAAATATATGTAGGCAAAGCCAAGAATTATTTCAGCAAATCTAAAGTCGGTGAATTTATCATTGAGGCTGATAAAATTAAAGTAGGAGATGAGGTCATAATTACAGGACCGACAACAGGCTTTGTGGAAGGCAAAGTTAGCAGCATATCATCAGGCGATAAAGCTGTTAATATTGCAGGCAAGGGCGCAGATATAACTATTCCAATAAAAGAAAAGATAAGAAAAAATGACAAGCTATTTGTTGTTGTGGAAAGAAGCGCTTAGCTTTGAACCTAAGCCTAAATTCTATTTTATTGCTCTAATAAAATCCTAGTACTCAATAAACTTAACTTCGCAGCTTGCCATCTTTGCATAGAATCCAAGGTCCTGTGTCCTTGT
>JAGVZX010000001.1 GCA_018302185.1 Candidatus Woesearchaeota archaeon | reverse complement strand
GTATTTTTCTTTTTATTTATCGTTTATCATTTTATAAGACGTAGCAGAATCTCTAAGAACCTAAATCATAGCCATGCGCCATTGATCTTCTTAGTAATCTCAATAGGCATAATGTTCCATCTTGTGCTAGATTGCTCATTTGGAGGTTATAGTTTTTTCTGGCCGTTCAGTGATGCAAACTATTGTTTGGCATTGATTCCGCATGAGCTAGCTGTTCCTTTAGATGCAATAATGTTGGTTATCTGGCTTGTGCATGAAGAAGTCAAGCATAAGATAAAAGCGTATTTTTAGGCTCTTCCATTGAGCATTATTTATCAGAATTTATAACCCCAAAATTATTTTTCTTAACAATTGGTCTTATTTCTGCTTAAATCTTCTAAGAACAATCCATCCAATGGTTGCTATTAATATCGCTCCAATCATCGTCCATAAGAATATCCTTGTTCCAATGTCATAAAAGAACTCTCCTGGAAACATCCTTATCATGTTGCTGGTATAAGGGAACTGCCATTGGCCAAATGCTAGAATCTTGTGAAACACAGTAAATGTCGAAGAGAAATCAAGCATTAACAACAGCAAGATAGATCCGATCAATACAATCGTAAATATCCCGCCATATCTTAACATTCTAGCTAGGTATTTAAAATACTCATAACTCTCATCGGAGTTACGCAAAAATAAATAAAGCAGAAGATTGCCAGCGATAAAAATAAACAAAGTTAAATCTGCAAGCAAGAATGCTTTCTGCATAATTGTCTTAACTTCCAGCAGATGCACATTCTCCTCATTCTCAAAAAGCTCTATCTTTGGGGGGTCATTGCTGTCGTCATACTTCAGATAATCAACTAAATATCTTGCAGTTCTATCAATTGTCTCCTTAGGATATCCAAACTCATAGCTTCCAACTTTAGCAAACTCTTGCTCATACCAATTTAAGTCAAATGCAGCAAATCTGAATGAGTTTAACAGAAGTAAAACTGGTATATTTAAGATGAGGATAATTACAACAGCATAAATGATATAATCCTTATTCTTATTTGTTCTATTATTTTTTTTCATGCACCAACTATCTTACAATTCTTTATAAATATTTATATAATCAAGTATTTTATACATCTGTAATAGGTATTTTATCTTAATTAAATCACAGTCTCAAGATATGAAACAATGAAACAAAAAATCCGCATCCAATTGCTGGAAAAAAGAGCAGCCTTAACAAATAAAGAGATCCGAGCTAAAAGCGAAATCATCATTGCAAAGCTAGAAGAGCTTCAAGAATTCAAGGCTGCAAAAAACATCCTCACTTATGTCTCATTTAACAATGAGGTTGATACTCATCCATTGATAAAGAAATATCTTATAACAAAAACAAAGAGCATCATTGTGCCAAAGGTGATAGGCAATTCTCTTCAGCTTTTTAAGATAAATGATTTCTCTGACCTCCAGATAGGTAAGTTCAGCATCTTGGAGCCGATAAAAGGAGAAAAATTTGGTGTAGACAGGCTAGCTTCTTCAGATTTGATCTTAGTTCCTGGCATAGCTTTTGACAAGGAAAAAAACAGGATAGGTTATGGTAAAGGGTATTATGATAAATTGTTAAAAACAACTTGCGCTAAAAAGATAGCGCTTGCATTTGAGCTGCAGATTGTAGAAAAAATCCCTGCAGAAGAGCATGATGTTAAGGTAGATAAAATCCTCACAGAGAAACAGATAATCTGTTAATAAAATCAAGAACAAACTAATATTTTGCATTATTTACATATCTTCTTCAACAACTTCTTCAGCGTAATCTATGCTGTCAAGGTCTTCATCTTCAGGAATTGTATTTTCCTGCAGTGGAGCATCTTCTTCTTTTTTTGGCATGTCTGCAATCTCAGCTGCTTTGCCAACAATCTCAAGCTTACCGAACTTTCCTGCGCTTAACTGCAATTCTCCCTGCCATTCATTGACATAGCCATTTGTGATCTTTATCTTATCCCCTACATTTACCTTGGTAATCTCATCATTCCACAGGCTGACTTTTATTGTGCCAGTGTCATCTCTTCCTGTTGCATTGCAGACACTGCCTTCCTTGCCGAACTTATTGAAGCTTCTAATCTCTCCTTTTTCGACTATATCTAATGTAATATCTACTTTTCCTTGCCTTGGTTGTAAGTCTTTGACTGCCATATTCAGTGAAAATGTGGCTAGTCTTATATATATTTGACGGATTTTTTGGTAAAGTTTTAACTGTTTATACTCTTATTATTTATCACTTTAAAGTGGTATAAAATAGAAAGGTTTATATAGTATTACTATACCTTATTGGAGTATGGCAAACGGATTAGACAGGATTGTAGAGGTAACATTTAAGGCAGATGGGAAAGCGGTTCATCCTCGTGATGTATTTAGCTTACTCTATTCTGGATTAGAGCCTTTGATCCGATTGAATCATGATACACATGAATCTAAAGTAAAAAGCAAAAGATATAGCTTAGCACGTGAAGCAGATTCTGAGAATGATGAAAGGTATCAGCAAAGAGCGAGTGCAATAAAAAAAGAATGGAAAGAAAGATCTTTGCCTAAGCTGAAAGCTGAAGTCAGATATCTTAATGGCGATGTTGTAACTTATAATGTCAAGTCAAGAACTAATTTTAGGACTAAAGCATTATATAAATTTCCTAACATAATACACTTAGAAGGCAACAATGGCCATCAATTAGTCTTGAGAGAATCAAGGGTTTATGGTATAGATAATGGTATGGGCTCTATTGTGAGGTCTGCTTTTTCTCCTCTTAAATCAGGTGCAGGAGGCGATAGGCTTGATACCGCATGGTATAACGCATTGATTTCAGGCAATAAGCAGCCTATTTCTGATGTTAATGGGGCTAAGGAAAAGGTAAGGCTTATACCTGAACCGTTGTTATTGGCAGTATTGGAAGAGCTATATGGAAAGTTTGCAGCATCTGAAGAATTAACAGGTGCAGGAATCGGCAGGATAACTCCAAAGATAAAAGTATTAGATGCAGATACAAAAAATCTTTGGTATCTTAGAGAGCATCTTCCTTCTATGCGTGACAGCCATGCATCATTGGATGCGATAGGGGTACATCTTGGGATATTGCATTCATTGGGTCTGATGGATGTTGTTGACAGGCAGCTTGAACACTATGTTGTTGGTTATGATGGCAGAGTTGTCACATTTGACCCCGATTTCATCACTCATTGCCTAGATGTAAAAGGTTTTTTAACCCACACAGAATATAGGGATGCTAAACTTATATTTCAAGATTTACCGCATTATTCAGGTCAAGTAGACTTTGATACTATAGCGAAAGCTAGAAACAAGACAATACGCTTATTGGAAAAAGCAGGAATTACCCCTGAATCATTTTTAGATTCACTTGGTGCAACAACAAATGATCCTAGATATGAGCCGCACAAGGTAAAATTAAATTATACTCCTAAATGAAGTAATAAGGAGAAAAATTATTAAGATCGATTTTTTATTATACCTAACACTTCCTCTACCTTCTCCTTCATCATCTTCTCTGATTTGGCTTCTAGGTTCAATCTTAACAACGGCTCTGTGTTGCTCTTCCTTACATTGAAATGCCAGTCATCATATTCCACTGAAATGCCGTCGATGAAATATGTTTTTGCGCAGTTATTTACATCACTTTTATTTTTGCCGTATTTCTTTTTCAATCTCTCAATCGCTTCATCTTTATCTTCCACTACAGAATTTATCTCTCCAGAGACATGATAATCCTTAAATTTCGCCACAAGCTCACTCAATCTTGCAATTTTTCCTTCTTTCCCTAGATCAGAAAGTATCTCAATCATCAGCAATGCAGGGATTATCCCTGAATCGCAGTTGAAATTCTCCCTAAAATAATAATGCCCAGAGACTTCTCCACCAAATACTGCTTTTTCCTCTCGCATCTTCTGCTTGAAGAAAGCATGGCCTACTCTCATCATGATAGCTTTGCCTTTATTCTTCTCAACAGTATTTTTGACTGCCCAGCTTGCTCTGACATCATATAGGACAGTCGGCTTATCTCCACTTTTCTTTTTTGCATCTCTTTTATCTTCATTGCCTTCTTTCTGTTGCTTCTTCAGAAAATGTTCTGCAAACAATGCTGTAATAAAATCGCCAGGCACAAACTCCCCTTTGTCATCTATAAAAAAGCACCTGTCAACATCTCCATCAAAAGCTATGCCTATGTCTGCTTCGCCTTTTTTCATCCTTGCAACTATCTTTTTCCTGTTCTCTGGCACTAATGGGTCAGGCTGATGATCAGGAAAATTTCCATCTAACTCAAAGCACATAGGGATGAGCTTGCATTTGAGGTTAGCGAATATCTTTGGCGCAACTAATCCTGCCATTCCGTTGCCTGCATCTGCCAGTACCCTTAACTTCCTGAATTTCGGATTTTTATCCTCGTCGTTCAGTTTTTCTGCATCGATAAAACTTAAAACATGTTTTACAAAATCATCCATTACATTCTTCTTTGTGATGTTTGTGCAAGCGCAGCTATTACCCTCATTACAACCCTCTCCATTAAGGTATTTTTGATATTTTTCAGCTATCTGTTTGTCTTCATTAACCAGCTTCTGTATCTCCTTTAAACCAGACTCTTCTCCGATAGGGATCGCATTTTCTCTTACAAACTTCATGCCGTTGTATTGAGGTGGATTATGCGAAGCAGTTATCATAATGCCTGCATTGTACTTGTAATTAGCAGTTGCAAAATAAAGCATATCTGTGCTGCATAAGCCTATGTCAACAACAAAAACTCCAGAGCTTGTTATGCCTGCAGCAAGCGCATCAAAGAGATCATGACTATGTGTGCGCATGTCTCTGCCAACAGCGACACTCTTGCCCTTGCCTAACTTCAGAAACTTGACTAAGGCAGAGCCTATCTTAAATGCAGCTTCCTCATTTATCTCTGTAGGATACACTCCACGTATATCATATGCCTTGAATATTTTTTGCGAAAACATATTATCTAGACTTAACAACTTCAACAATCTCTTTTTTTCTCTCAATCATAATTTTGCAGCTATCAAATAACTCCATTCCAGCTAATGCAAAATCGGCATCTGTAGATAAAATAGGGACTTCTATCTCTTCTTCTAAGAAAAGTATTTTGCCGGCATAAACCTTTGTAAAACTATTATCTCCACTCGCAGTAACATAATCAGAAATGCCAATCTGGTCTAAGCCAAGCTCTTGGATTATAGAATTTGGTAATAGGATATGTCCGTTAAATCCAGTATCCAATAATGCTTCTACTTTTCTGCCTTCAATCTTCAGTTCAATAATAGGGCTTCCTAATCTAAAAAAACCTTTCATTATAAAGCACCAACAAAGTGTGTAGAAGCAAAGCCTATCCTTTTGAATACAAATTGCTTTTTTGGAGCATTTTTAGTTGCCTTTTTGTAAGCATCAAGCTCTGAATCTCCAATAAAATACTCACCGCTTTCCGCATCTAAGGCGATGATCTTGCCTTTATATCTAGGCAATAATTCTCTATTTAGCTTCTCAAACAATACATTTGCTTGTTTAATGTTTAATTCCATTGTATGCAATAGTAAGGTATTTTTCTATTTAAATCTTGCTAATTTTTTACGGTTAAATAATGCACTCTTAATTAATTTTAATAATATAATACTAAATTCCTTTCCATTCTTTCTTAACCTTTTCATAAGCTTCCATGGTGCCTGTGTCAAACCATTGGCCGTCTGAGATAAATCCAAATAATTTACCTGCTTTTGCCAATGCTGGCCAGATGTCTTTCTCCATCATCACAAAATCCTTGTCTGGCAGATAATCAAACACTTCTGGCTCCAAAATATAATATCCTGAGCTTATTAAATTACTGGGTGCATTTTCTTTGGCAGGCTTCTCTACAAATTCTAATATCTTTACGCTATTTTTGCTATTACTATTATTCACACCATTATTCTCATGCTTAAAGTTCTCATCTAATCTCACAACCCCATATTTGCTTGGATCTTCTACTTTAGTCAATCCTATGGTTGCAATTGCCTTGTTTTTTTTATGCAGCTCATACATCTTCTTGAAATCAAGGTTGAACAGGTTGTCACCATTTACCATGATGAATGTTTCATTTAGCTCTTTTTGCCTGTTTTCTTTTTTTAATATCAATAATGGCCCTGCAGTTCCCATAGGAGTTTCTTCATGTAGATAATGTATCTTTACACCTAACTCTTTTTTATGCTTAAAATAATCTTCAAACTTATTTTTGAGATAACTGATTGATAAATAAACTTCTTTAACATTATTTTTCTTTAGGATATCAATGACTAAATCAACCAATACTTTACTCTCATTTATAGGGATTAAAGGTTTTGGAACAGTAAGCGTCAAAGGTCTTAACCTAGTGCCTAAACCGCCTGCAAGTATGATCGCTTTTTTAGGCAAATTTGCAATTGCTTGTTTTTTCTGCTGCATGAGAATAGAATATGGCTGCAATATATAAATATTTATGATAAAAGTATCCTCAGATTATAAAAGAAATAACTATTAACTGTCTCAAATAAAAATTAAAAAAACAAAGTAAAAGATAAAAAAGAAATTAAAATCTGTGCTTATCTTTTTTTCTTTCCTTTTACTGGCATTGGACATGCACAAGCTTCACAGCCTGGACATTTTGGGGCAAACCATTTCAACAGTGCTCCTGCTACCAATAATGCTCCAAAGAATATTCTCCAGTCAAGAGCTGGCCATTTCCAAGCCCACAATAACAACAGAACTCCTAAAACCAACTTAAAGATACCATGGCATTTTTTGCACATTCCTTCCATATCAATCATTCCTCCTTTTAGCTGCTAATAATTTTATTGCTTTTATTCTTATGCCGTGTTAAGGCATTTAAATTAAATCTAGTTGAGGTTTTAAGGTATATAAGTCTTTGGGTGTTTTAAGAGGGAATTTTAGTATTTGCAGTGCTTCAATCAAAGAATTTTAGTTAATTATATATACTCTCTTTATACTCTTGATTATGGGATGGCAGATAAAATCAAGAGTGAGAAATTAAGAAAGATTCTAGATAGTGTGTTGCTAGACATTAAACCCTCAATGCAAGAAGAAAAAGACCTAAATGCCAGGATAAGCTCTTTTGTCGCAAAGATACAGAAACAATTCTCTAACAACGATGCAAAAGTTTTTCTTGGCGGCTCAGGGGCAAAAGGCACTTGGCTGAAAAATTCCTATGATGCAGATATATTTGTTATGTTTAATTACAAAAAGTTTGCTGATAAGAGCATGGGGCTTTCTGATATATTGGAAAAAAGATTAAAAGCTGCATTTAAAGGCAAAAAAATCTCAAGGATACATGGCTCAAGGGATTATTTTCAGGCAATAGAAAAAGTCAGTAAGTTAGTGATTGGTAATAAATCTGTTAATGGCAAATCTGTTAATAATAATCCTAATGCTGATTTTACCTTTGAGATCGTGCCTATATTAGATATAAAGCAGGCAAAGGAAGCTAAAAACATCACTGATGTAAGTCCATTGCATGCATCTTGGGTAAAGAAAAATTCCAATGAAAAATTGAGAGACGACATCAGATTGGCAAAGCAGTTCTGCAAATCTACTGCTGTCTACGGCGCAGAAAGCTATATCAATGGTTTTTCAGGATATATATTAGAGATACTTGTCATCTATCACAAAGGCTTTACTAATCTGCTTAATGCGGCATCTAAATGGCCTCTTGAAATAAATCAGGATTCAGACAAAGTGATAATTGACCTAAAAAAGTACTATAAAAACAAGACTGAAGTGCTGTTTAATGTTAACAAGGCAAAAACACATTCGCCGTTGATTGTTATCGATCCTGTGCAGAAAGACAGGAATGCAGCTGCTGCATTGAGCGATGAGCAATACAGAAATTTTATTCTTGCAGCAAAGAAATTTTTAGCTGCACCAAGCAAGGACTTTTTTGAGGTAAAAGAGATCACTTTAGATGCGCTGAAAAAACAAGAGACTGCAAACAAGAGATTGTATGCATTAGAGGCATCTTCGCTTGCAGGCAAAAGAGATGTTGTTGGGGCGAAGCTGATGAAAGCATTTGAACACATCAAGACAAAGCTTGCAGACAATCATTTCAATTTGCATCATACTTGCTGGTCATGGGACAAGAAAAAAACTGCATTATTCTGGTTCTTTATCGATGGCAAAAAGTTGGATCCTGTCATAATTCAATCAGGTCCTCCAGTTGCATTAAAGAAACATGCAGCAGAATTCAAGAAAAAGTACAAAAAAACTTTTGTCAAAGACAATAGATTGTATGCAAAAGCTAAGAGAAAGTATGTTGATGCCGGTGTTCTTTTGAAAGATGCAGTCAATGACCTGTATGTGAAAGAGAGGGTCAAGGGGATCAGAGTGGTCTATGGTTAACTAATCTATAATTGTCAACTAGTTAAGTTAGTTTATTTTGCTTATCATCTATATCTAAACTTAGGGTTTACATATATAAACTTGGGGTTTATATGTCAAAATCAGGTTCATCTAAACATGAGAAAGTAAATGTCGAAGTTCTCGACGAGCAAGGAAATGTGGTAGATACTTCACACCCTGCAGTAAAAAAATTCAGAAAGATAAAGAACAGAGTTGTTGAGAAAACTTCTCTTTACTGGAAACGGACAAAGCTCACTATTGCAATTTTGCTTGACTTGGTAGGTTTATTTATCGGCTGGCTACCTTTGGTGAATACCGGATTCAGCATTTTGTGCTTTGTTGTGCTATTGGTTTTGTTGAAAAACAAAAAGATCGCTTTGTTATCACTCATTGAAGTTCCTCTGATTATCCCTCCTTTCAGCTTTATTGCAATGATTCTGCCTATATGCACCTTATGTGTGATGATAGATAATAGCCTAAGCAACATAAAAGATAGCCAGAACGGATCAGGCGGTAGCAGCGGTATTTTCAAGCAGATGTATTATTACAGATGAGATAACCTAATTAATCCTCTTCTTCACTTTCATCATCACTGCTATCTTTATTTTTGGTACTTTCTTCTCTTTTCTCTCCTTCCTTGCTCTCTCCCTCTCCACTTATTCCATCTTTATTCTTAAAATTAAAATTACCCAATTTCTTCACAAACCTGCATGCTGGATATGTGCTGCAGCCTAAGAATGCACCATAAAGGCTTTTGCGGACAACCATCTTACCAACATTGCATTTTTGGCATTTCTTTTCAATATCGCCGGATGCAAGTTCATCAACTAATTTTTGCGCAGCATCATCAAGTTTCTTGCCTGGACATGATCTATTCAAACAAACTTCCTGCGGTCTTTTGCTTCTCTTTATTACAAGAACAATAGGGAAATTACACTCTAAACATAATTTTTTTGCAGGTTTAATCAAAGCGTTTGCAGGCAGCGAAAAAGTTGTCTTGCACTCTGGATATTTGTTGCATGCTGCGAAAAAACCAAACTTTCCTCGACGAATCTGTAATTCTCCAGTCTTGCACGCAGGGCATACACCAAGGTTGCTCATCTCATCTCTTGTCTCAATATTTGCCAGTTTAAGCTCTTCACCTATCTCTTTCTCTTTCTGCTTGAACTCATCCATGGTCTTATTTAGGATGTCTTTCGCTTCATCGATTATCTCTTCTGGCTTTTTCTTCTCTTCCCTTATCTCTTCCATACCAAGCTCAAAATGCCTGGTAAGCTCTTCATCGATTATTTTTGGGCAGTGTTTTTCAAGAGTCTCGCAAGTCCTTATCCCAAGCTCTGTTGCTTCCATGGATTTGCCGTCTATATATCCACGATGGTATAAAGTATCGACAATCTCGCTTCTTGTAGCTTTTGTCCCCAAATTCCTTTTCTCAAGCTCT
>JAGVZX010000147.1:2294-5147 GCA_018302185.1 Candidatus Woesearchaeota archaeon | reverse complement strand
TGTCATTTCTGAGCTTGTCTTCAGGCTTTATTACCACCAAAAAAGCCTCGTGCCTTTCGTGACAGAAGATGAAAAATGCATGATAGATGTCTACTCAAAGCATAAGGATTTGCTGAAGTCCGGAAATTTTGATTTTGAAAACAAGCAGTACGTTGTTCATCCGTTTTTGGGCTGGGTTCCAAAGCCAAACTTTGCCAAGGAATGGCAGGACGAGCTACTGACTGATAAAGGGGCGATAGGCGTGCTCGTAACGGATATAAAACAAAACAGCCAGGGCCTAAGCTCAACAAAAGAGTACAGCAAAAACAAGCCAAACAGCACTGTAAGGATAGCCATGCTCGGAGACTCATATACCCAGGGCGCGGATGTTTCACATCCCTTCTCGTACCCTGCAATTTTAGAGCAGATAACCGAAAATACAGAAGTCCTTAATTTCGGAGTTTCAGGGTATGGCGTTGACCAGATGTACTTAAGGTTTCTGAATGAGACTTTGGAATTTAACAATGATGCAGTTATCATGGGAATTTACATAGACGACATCCAAAGGTCAGCGCATACCTGCAAATATTACCTGAAGCCTAAATTTGAAGTTAAAGATGGAAGCCTGGAGCTCACAAACACCCCTGTTCCGCCGCTTCGGGAATTCATGATGGGCTATAAAGAGCCAAAGCTTCAGAGCTATTTCATCAAGCACCTGCTCAACAATATCTACAACATGAATCCCAAGAAGCGCAATTACAATGAGGGGTTTGCCATTTTTATGGTTCTTGCCATAACAAGCGAGACTGAGCCTGAGCTTAATGAAAAATTGAGGGGCTATTTAAGGAAACAGGATATTGATTTCATCGATTCCATGGATGTTTTCAGTGAGGCCCATGCCGGAGCCTATAAGAATTATAATTTTTACATCAGCGGCCACTTTAACAGCCTCGGGGGCGCATTAATAGCCCAGAAAATCAAGAATGTTTTGGAAGAAAAGAAAATAATCCGGAAAACGCCGAATTACAAGTTCATCTCTAACTCATATGTGCTTAATGAAGTGCTTGTGCTGCAGAACTTGGAAAATGGCAATGATTTGAGGTACATCACAAACTTCATGCCAATTAACGGAAGCCTGGAGATGCCGAAAGGATATGTGCCGTTTGAGATAAAGGCATAGGAAATTGGATTTAGTGGTAATGAATGGTTAAAATAACAATAAAAAAGAAAACATTAGAAAGAATCGGGTTAATTTTTGTAGGTATTTTAATTGCATTACTAATCCTTGAAGTTGTTTTACGCGTCGGTGGATTTGTTTTGCTTTCATTACAACACAAAGGAAGTACTATAGCTGCGGGGGGGGGTGTATAGTATTTTAGCATTAGGAGAATCAACCACTGCAAATCTACGTAACGGGCAAAGCTCATGGCCCGAAGAGCTTGAAATTATATTAAATGACGGGAGCAAGCATACTAAATTCAAGGTATTCAATGCCGGTATTCCTGGAACAAATACGAATGTTATTTTATCAAATCTTGAATATAATTTGGATAAGTACAAGCCCAACATGGTTGTTACAATGATGGGGCTTAATGATATAGGATTTAATTATTCTTTCGATAAACCTTTTCTCTCGCTAAATGACCTTAAAGTATATAAGTTAACTAAGCGTATAATTGAAGGTTTGAAATATAATTTTCAAGGAAAAGAAGGTATCAGAGAGGAAACAAAGGAAGAGTACAAAGCGAAAGAGAAAAGGCTGATTGAAGCAATTGAAATTAACCCGATGAACTGGGATGCTTGGTTCGAATTAGAAGAGTTCTATGAATCGCGTTTTGAATATGACAAATTAGTGAGTGTGGCAGAACAACATGCACTACTATTACCAAATGATTGGGGTACTTTGTATAATTTGGGTTTAGCATACCAGAGGGGGCATAATTATAAAGAAGCTGAGAAAATGTTTAAAAAAGTAATCGAAATAAGCCCGAATAATTATGGTGCCCATCTACAGTTAGGAGTTGTCAATAATAATTTGAATAAACCAGAAGATGCAATAAGGATGCTATTAAAGGCAATTCAACTCTATGGAAAGTTTGATAAAGATTTATTTATTAAACTTGCAGAGTCGTATAGGGAAATTAATAAAACCAATGAAACATATGTAATTTTAAAAAAGCTCGTATCTTATGACCCAGATTTGCATAGAGAGATATTCTGGCTGGGGGAGATTTATGAGGATTTGAATAAAACCAATGAGGCACTAGGCTTGTTTAAAGCAATTATACAAAAGAATGGTATCTGGAGCAATGATGACAGGATTACGCAGCAGAATTACCTAACATTATACAAATTGTTGCATGAGAAGGGGGTCAAGCTTATCGTGATGCAGTACCCCACCCTTAAGGTAGATGAAGTGAAGAATTATTTTAGTGGGGATGAAGATATAATATTTGTAAGCAATGAGGAAAATTTCAATAAGGCTTTGGAAAAATCGCCATATAATGAATATTTTGTAGATAGTTTTAAGGGCAAATATGCTTATGGGACAAGGGCATCACAGCCATCGGCAAAAATATTCGGGCATGCTACTAAAAAGGGAAACCAGTTAATAGCAGAAAATGTTGCTGTTGAAGTGTTGAAATTAGCTGAGAAATAAGTATATTCAATCCCTTGCTATCTTCTCGCTGTCCCACATGTCTTTTGGATTGTCTTCCCTCTTTATCAGGAACTTTTCCATGACAAGATAATCAATTCCGGTGCCCATCATGCATTTGTAGGCGTCTTCCGGTGTGCATACAATCGGCTCGCCCCTGATGTTAAAGGATGTATTAATCAAAATAGGCACCCCGCTTAATTTTTCAAATTCCTTGA